>CAZAGP010000001.1:0-4790 GCA_964484575.1 uncultured Candidatus Bathyarchaeia archaeon
GATTTTTGAAGGCCTATTGACCTTCACTGATCCGCCGAAGCAGACAGCATCTTCTTCACTTCAAATGCTGGCCGAATCCAGCATACAATTGAAGATCCTTACAGGAGACAACGAATTCGTTGCGCAGCACATCTGCGATCAGCTAAACATCAAAGTCAATCGAATCGTGACTGGGGACGAACTGAGGCAAACCAGCGATGAAGCGCTCGTGAGAGTTGTTGAGGATACCAACGTGTTCGCCAGGGTCACACCTGATCAGAAGAACCGCATCATGATAGCCCTGCGGAAGAACGGTCACGTAGTCGGGTTTATGGGCGATGGAATAAACGACGCTGCAAGCATAAGAACAGCTGACGTAGGCATCTCAGTCAATAATGCGGTGGATGTTGCGAAAGCGGCGGCTGATATTATTCTCCTGCAAAACGATTTGACCGTCCTAGCTCAAGGAGTACAAGAGGGTAGGAAAACTCTTGGGAACACGATGAAGTACATCATGATGGGCACGAGCTCCAACTTTGGAAACATGTTCAGCGCCGCCGGCGCAAGCCTCTTCCTCCCCTTCCTTCCCATGCTCCCCTCGCAGATCCTGCTCAACAATCTGCTCTACGACATATCCGAATTGGCAATCCCCACCGATCATGTTGACAGTGAATACATGAAAACGCCGCATCGATGGGACGTGCACTTCGTGCGCGAGTTTATGGCCTTCTTCGGCCCGGTCAGCTCCGTATTCGACTACTTAACTTTCGGCATCATGCTTTTCGTCTTCAACGCATCACCGGCACTTTTTCAAACAGCATGGTTCCTCGAATCCATAAGCACGCAATCACTGATAATCTTCGTAATCCGAACCAAGCGTACGCCCTTCTACCGTAGCCACCCAAGCAAACCTCTGATATTCAGCACTCTTGCGACCGTCGCTGTTCCCATGCTGCTTCCTTTCACGCCACTGGGCCCATTACTAGGGCTGGTCATTCCACCATTCGCGTTTTTCATCGTCCTAGCCATCTTCATAGGAGCATATCTCGCGTTAACTGAAGTTTTGAAGGCCTACTTCTACCGAAGACTTGCTCGGCAAATGTAGTTAGTACGAGGCTCGATGTACTCATCCTCAATCTTCATAATGTCATCACGAGTCTGCCTAATCGAGAGGTCTAGTGAATGAACCAGACACGTTTTCGCTGGGTTCGTTCTATTGCGCGCGTGATAGTCATCGGATTGAGTGAAGCCTTAGGCCTCTTACTCATGACCCACTTCGTTCCAGGACTAAGGGTCGACACTTGGGGGACAGCGATTATTGTGGTAAGTGTGATAGCTTTGCTGAACGCGTTCTTGTGGCCGTTCCTATCCCGCATCGCGTTACCCTTCCTCGTTTTTACATTTGGAGTGGGCGCATTGATTCTCAATGGTCTGCTTGTCTGGTTATCTACGTTGCTTGTACATGGATTTCACGCAAACGGGTGGGCGCTAGTTATTGTACCAATTGGAATCGCGGCAATTAACACCGCGGTTTCGGGCATCCTCACAATCGACGATGATGGACCATACTACCGCGCAGTCTTAGCGAGACAAGCAAAGCGCTCTTCCAAGGCGCGGACGGCCAAACCTGGCGTAATCTTCTTAGAAATCGACGGCTGTTCCGAGTTCATTCTACGCGAGGCGATGCGCAAAGGTCACATGCCAACGCTCTCAAACTGGCTCGAGAGAGGCACGCACCACCTACTTCAATGGGAGACGGACCTCTCCTGCCAAACAGGTGTCTCGCAAGCAGGAATTCTGCACGGTAACAATGAGAACATGCCCGCGTTTCGTTGGGTCGAGAAGGAGAACGGCAACAAGATCGTGGCCTCAAATGGCCCGTCGGATGCCCCGATGCTCGAAAAACGAATCTCCAATGGGAGAGGTTTGCTGGCCACTAACGGAGCTTCACGGTCGAACCTCTTCTCAGGTGACGCCCGGGACGTGATTTTCACGTACAGTAAGTTCACGAACCTGAAAGAGTTTTACACGAAGGCTTGGTACTTCTTCTACTCAAACCCTTACAACTTCCCCCGCACGCTAGCACTTTACTGTTGGGACATTCTCGCTGAGCTCGCGGGGCAACTGAGGCAATGGGTTACTAACGTTCAACCCCGCATACATCGCGGCCCAGTGTACTTAGTGATGCGCGCGACGACTAATGTTTTCATGAGGGAGATAACGACGTATACTATCGTCGGCGACATAATCTCCGGACAAGTCGACACACTATACGCAACCTACATGGGTTACGATGAGATTGCGCATCACTCCGGCATCTCTGACCATGATGCGTTCCAAGCGTTGAAGCAACTCGACAAGCATTTTGGTCGTCTCGAGAAGGCTAGAGAACTCTCCTCACGGCCGTATCAAATCGTAATCTTATCGGACCATGGTCAAAGCCAGGGAGCCACCTTCAAGCAGAGATATGGAGTAAGCTTGGAAGAGCTCGTTAAGCAACATCTCCCACAGGACCTCACTGTACACAGTGAACTGTACACAAACAATGACCATTTCGGTGAAGTTGTGACCATGCCCTTCGAGGAAGGAAAGAGAAAGCTTCAGGATGGAGCCAACCGCACGATTGAGGGAGGAAAACAATTGACAAAGCAAGTCAGAGAAACATTCACCACTAAGGACGGGCGTCAGGAACCTGCTAAATCTGACCGTTCGAAGAAAAGCAAGGATGTTATCGTATTAGCCTCCGGCAATCTCGGCCTCATCTACTTCACTAAATGGCAAAAGCGACTAACATACGAAGAGATGATGAATGTCTTTCCTAGTCTGATTCCAGGCTTGGCAAAGCATGATGGGGTAGGGTTCATCCTAGTCAAGTCTGAGCAACGTGGTCCGCTAGTAATTAGTGGAGACGGCGAATACCATCTGAACAATGGCAGAGTCACGGGAACCAATCCACTCAAAAACATGGGCCCACGAGCTGCACTCCATCTGCGTAGGTCGAACGGATTCAAATATGCCCCTGACATCCTGGTGAACAGCATGTACGACACGCAGAAGGATCAGGTTGCTGCCTTCGAAGAATTAGTGGGCAGCCACGGAGGATTAGGCGGTAACCAGTCCAAGCCGTTCCTTATGGTCCCGTCGGAATGGGAATTCGACGGTGAGATCATAGGAGCCGAGAACGTGCATGCGAGATTGAAGGCTCAATTGGAAAGATTATGGGCGCCTTTCACAGTCAGCAGCTGATATTTCCAAGAATCAGTAACCGACTTGAATTTGCGATACGTTTTTGTTTTCAATAGTAGACTCCAAGTCATGTGGCGCCCATGCGAATGCCCTGGGTTCTGCAGACGACGTTAATTGTAATAGTCCTAGTCACGAGCTTCAGCCTCGCGCTGTCAAGTATTAGTCAAGTCTACGCTCAGATGTCCATTTCCGTTGGTTTCAGCGGCGGCTACTATGGTTGTCCCTGGTGGTATTGGTATTCAGGGTACTGCCCGTACTATGGTTACTACGGAAATCCCGGCCTGTTTCCGTCCGCCTTCGGCTACTCATACTACGCGCAGCCAACCCAATACCAGTTAACCGTGAACACTGACCCGTCAACCCTCAAGAACGCTGTCAGCGGGGCCGGGGCCTACAACATGGGCAGCTCAGCCACCTTCTCAATCAATCAGACTATAATTCAGGTTTCCCAGAACGCGCGCTACGTCTTCTCGCATTGGACGGGTGATTACAGTGGGCAGAACTCAACGGGCACTCTCACGATGGACGCCGCCAAGGCCGTTACCGCCGTTTACCAGTTGCAGTACTACCTGGCAATCGTCTCACCAGGTAACGTTCCAATTCAGGGAAGCGGATGGTACAACAGCGGCGATTCCGTTACACTTACCGCCCTGTCTCCTATTGGTGGAACGAACAGCAGGCTCGTATTCAACGGATGGACCATCGACGGAGTTAATGGGTCTACGAACCCAATGCTACCTCTTCAAATGAACGGTCCACATGTGATAAGCGCGCAGTACAAGCAGCAATACTACCTAATCGTCACGAGTAATCAGGGTGGAGCTACGTCCGGCACAGGATGGTACGACGCGGGAACCCTAGCTCAAATCTCGGCTTCGGCTCCTCCGAGCCCGGCTTACGGAATCTCAATGGTCTTCAACGGCTGGAACGGCACGGTCACTTCACCAACAAACCAGCAAACAACAGTCCTGATGAACGCACCTAAGACGGAGACGGCGACGTGGCGCGCAGACGCAACAATCCTGTATGCTACCGTAATCATGATCATCGCAGTCATCTTTCTCGCAACATACTTGCTGGTAATTCGTCGCCGTAAAGACGTATCAAATCCTAATCTGAATGCTACGAAATGAAAAAAGAAGCTCAGCATCGGCCGTTGCCGGCACTGAGCTTATGGGATGTATTAGGCGTGTTATTGAGGACCTACGACGGCCCCTTCCATTCCTCTCTCTTCAGCGACTCGTCGTACGACAGCTGCGGCTGCTAACCGTTTCTCTGCCCGAACTGCTCTTGCTACAGCCGCTAGTCTACGTTTCTCCGCCCGCTTAACCGCTGCGACTGCTACTAGCCTGCGTTTCTCTGCTCTGCGGAGCATAGCGACGGCTGCGAGGCGCCTCTTCTCAAGACGTTTGGCCAAAGCGACAGCTGCAAGTCTCCGTTGTTCAGCTCGTCGATGCAAAGCAACTACCATGAGTCGACGCTTCTCTGCTCGACGGTGCATCGCAACCAAAACTGCTAACCGTTTTGCCACGGCCTGTTTCTCGAGTCGACGAGCAACCGCTACA
>CAZAGP010000002.1:0-3211 GCA_964484575.1 uncultured Candidatus Bathyarchaeia archaeon
GAGATGTGTGGAGTTCTAGCCTCCTGGCCTAACTCCTACAAACGTTTGATTCCCGGATTCGAGGCGCCCGTCTACGTTTCATGGGCTTTCAGGAACCGGTCCTCACTCATACGAGTGCCCAATTTCGGAAAGAATCCGAAGGCAGCGCGAATGGAGATAAGATGCCCCGACCCGGCAGGGAACCCGTACTTGCAGTTCACGGTCTTATGTCTAAGCGGACTCGATGGTATAAGGAGAAGTCTGAATCCTCCAGAACCAACCGGATTAAACGTTTACGGGCTGAGCGATGAAGAGCGAAAGCGGAGAAATATCGTTTCGCTTCCAGAATCCCTCTCTGAAGCATTGCTTGAGGTGGAGAACAGTGAATTCATGAAGATTGCGCTTGGGCCCGAGCTTTGGGAAAAATACCTGAAAGAGAAGCACCACGAGTGGGATCTGTACCGCACTCAGGTTAGTCCTTGGGAAATAGAGCGGTACATGAGGAAACTGTAAACTAAGCCTAATCAGCTTGGTGCGATTGGACGCTTAGGTAGTCGAGTTTTGGTGCTGCTGTCTTATCTTCGGGAGGCGGCCTAGTTGCCACGCGCATTAGGACTAGTCGATTAGTTGTGCCAGGTACGCTTCCCTTCAGCATCACGTACTCTGAATTGATCTGCCCGTACCGGATGAATCCTCCTTTCGGAGTGACTTCACTTCCGTTATTTCCCACCTTGATTACAGTCTTG
Source organism: uncultured Candidatus Bathyarchaeia archaeon (assembly GCA_964484575.1). Lineage (GTDB taxonomy): Archaea > Thermoproteota > Bathyarchaeia > 40CM-2-53-6 > 40CM-2-53-6 > FEN-987. Next base: position 726 of record CAZAGP010000002.1, read on the forward strand.
TTGTATTCTGTTCGCTGATGGAATCCCATCTGTCCTGCTCTCGGGACCGAGTACTGAACGTAGTGCGGTGTCCATCCACCGATGGATCCGACTTGACGGACCGTCTTGTTCGCTTTGTGAATTTTACGTCGAATTCCCCACCGCTTTACAGGTCCCTGGATTCCCTTCCCTTTTGTGATTCCGATCGTGTCGACTGCTTGGCCTTCCTTTACGAAGTCGCCTACTTTCACTTCTGAACCGAGCAGTTTCTTCGCGTACTCGAACCTCTCCTTTATTGCTCCCCCGCCAACCTTGACTTCGATCAAGTCAGGTGCTTTCTTTCCTCTCTTTGCCAGCCGAGGCTGAGTCGCCATTAGGACACGTATGTCCGCTATCTTAGCTAGGTTATCTTCAATCTTCTTCAACCCTTCCTCGGTCGGAAACTTCTCCGGCACTGATATGACCCTCTCAAAGTCCTTGGAGGGTTTCTCAACCCACGCTTCACAAAAAGTGTGCATACCTTCGTAATTATGAGTGTACGCTCGAAGCGCGCACGCTAACATTGGGGGAGATTCAAGGATTGTGAGTGGAATGACGATCTCTTTGCCGAAGGTGAGTGAACCTTGCCTATTATCCACCGCGATCCCATAACTCATGCCCGCCTTGAACCCGGCGAATGCTAAGAGCTGCGGGCCTTCCTTCGTTTCAGGCCAATGCCTGATTCTGCCAACCCACCGTGAGGCGCGGCCTCTAGGCAAATAGGCCAGAGAACCACGTTTGGGAGCATGAACTTTCCTGTGACCCAATTACCATGCCAACTTGGGATGTTACTCCCGCCCAGTTCGGTACGAGCTCTAAAATACTTTGTGCGCGGCTATTTCTAGGCTGATAAGATGGCCTTACAGGGCCTGCTTAGGCGTCTTCGTCCTCATCATCTTCGTCATCTTCCTCATCACTCACTTCTGCCACTGCCTCAGCACCCTTGCTTTCGAATGTCTGCATAGCTTCCTGTAATTCTTCTTCAGTAATCTTTCCTGCCAGGAAGAGGAGGTCGTTAATCCACTCAGATACGAGGGCGTCAATGTTCGCTGCTGGAACCAGTGGATGCTTCTGCAAGACGCTCTGAAGGTCCGTGAACAGCTTGTCTAAGTCAACGGAGTCGACCTTTTGCTTCTTCCCGTACGTGAACTTCAACTCAGCCACTAACTCCCGCTCTATGCATCATACCTTTTTGAAGCTTAGCAAAGCCCCCTACCTACCTTATCTCCGGCCTAAACCACGCCTAATTGAGCCAACCGACGGCAGATAGACCCTCGATGTTGGACGCAGAGGACTTGGAGACGATGAAACCTTTTCTAGAGTCAGTCTCCAAAGCAACCGATCTAGTGAACTCATTAGGATTCTCTCCTCTACTTCCGATGCGTTTAACTTACAGATAGAGCGAGCTTCTCGTTTGCTGCGGGACCGTTGGCATTCACGTGACCTGGAACAGCGGGGGTAGGAATTGACTGTTCTCCCTAAAGCCAAGCCAGGTCAAAGGCGCAGGACTGAACACTGAAATCGAGTGTGTCCACAGGCTCCTGTCCCGCAGGGGTTCAGGGGTTCGAATCCCCTCCCCCGCACCACTTGATTCGTTGGCGTATTATTCCACTCCTTCGTGGCGTTCGAAAATCAGGGCCTCTCACTGTTGGACGCACTTCTGACTTTGCTCGGTGCATTCTGTCGCCGTAGCCTTCAGGTCATCTAACCCTAGTATTATTTGACGGGCTCAATCGAAAGATTGTATGCCTTCGCTGAGGATCTTCCATCCTTGAGGCGTCAGGTACTCGCGGGAATGTGTAAGCAGCATTGTAGCTTTCCGAAGAGTTACGATATGTTTGAGCATTTCCATGGAGTGCGCGTATTCGCTTGCGCTGGCATACATCCCGAGAATTGGGGTTTCCAGGTTTTCTCTGAGAAAAATCGAATCACCGGCCAGAACTAGTGTTCCAGTCCTTTCGAGCTCGATCATAACGGACTGGTGTCCTTCAGTGTGACCAGGTGTGGGCAGGATTTTAACGCCCGGGATCAACTCGAATTCTCCGCGCACTGTCCTATACTTTAGGTGCGGCAGGTCGAACACGGCTCGGATATACGCAGATTCCCACCAACCCGGTGAGAGGGCGTGTGCTAATTCCGTCTCGTTCAAATAAACGTCGCGTTAGGGAACATCTCATTGTTGCCGCAATGGTCGTAGTGCAAGTGAGTGTTAATGACAAAATCAATATCATCAGGAGAAACTCTAATCGACTTGAGCATATTGTCTAAACGTTCGTCTTCCGAGAGGTGAATCGGATAACTTGCGAGGAGTTCCTTTGGATGGCGCTCTCTCCAGCGGATTGAGCATCCAGTATCAACGAGTATCGATGCTTCTGGATCCTGAATCAGGTATACGTGATATGGGATGCGCACAATAGTGCCGCAGTCCTTCAAGAGCGTCAAGAGGCCTTTGTCGCAGTCTTCGGCTC
>CAZAGP010000003.1:0-9501 GCA_964484575.1 uncultured Candidatus Bathyarchaeia archaeon
AGAACGGAATGCTAATTGGTTGCTATATACGCCCATCTGGGTACGTATCACTCATAGTTCAGTACGGTAAGAAACTTCAACCTCCCCCGTTCAATGTCTTTCTGTCCTCCCTCTCTCAAGACAATGTTACTGATGAGGACATACGGATTGGAACGAGATACAACTGGGACCTGGGAGTCGATGAGGCGGACGGTCCAGTACTGCAGGAAGCGTACTGGAGGCAGAATTATCGGAGAACAAAAGATGATGATCCGAGTCGCCTGGCCTTATTCTTATGTTCGAAGTGTAGTTCATTCTACCAGCGACAATTATCTGAAAAGAACGATTTGTGCCCGCGTTGCGAGGAATCCGCAACAATGTCCTGAACGTCACGAGTTCTGGATAAGATGAATCATGTCGTGATGATGTAGTATGTCTGCGCTAGGGTGACGAAACGGCGAAAAACTCCACTCTACATCCAATTGCGCATTTCCCATAAATATGGGAACACGACCTTGAAGATTCCGAGGAGTAAACTGACTTTGGTCGGCATGAAATTGCTTGTCCTAGCAATTGTTGGAGGCGTGGTTATTACTCTGCTGACGGGGCTAATCAATCACACACCTGAGATGTTAGTGGGAGCCGTTTACTTTGGTTACCCATTTGCTTGGTTAGAGATGCTTGTGGTCGCTCCTCAATATTTTCCTTGGGTCGTGCGTCCAGTGAGGCTAATCCTTGACCTCTTGGTTTGGACGATTGCAGTTTGGGTTATCTTATTGATTCTGTCGAAGGTTCGGAAGTAGGGCAACTATCAAAATCCGTTTTAAGGTAGGCTAGGAAGGAATCTTTAGTCCTCTAGCATTTTGCTGTCTTCAAGAGCCTCGTTGACTATTCTGTCAATGAGCTCTTTGCTGGCTTTCCTCCGCCTGCGCACGATGAAGTACGACCAATTATCCTTGAACCGTTGTAGGACGACGTTCTTCCCAGGCTTCGGGTAATCCCATGTAAATGGATTAGATGGCATAAGTCTCTCCACGAATTCCAATCTGCTGCACCTTTCCTTCTTGACAGTGTCGGGACCATCAGCCATTAGGAGTAGGTATAGTGCAACTTTGTTCAACGTATATGTGTGCTCGCCTGGTTCTAATTGACTTATTGAGTGGCCTACTGCAGTCATCGCTTGAGAAAGTGCGTAGTAGTAGGTTTCAGCAAGTGCGTCTCGATTCCCCCATGTTCTGCATTGTCTTATCCGACCGCTCTCAAGTTTGAAGCAGTCATCAAACACTATTATCTCCCGCACGCCGTTCTGAAATAGAACATGAGCGAACGCGAAACTCAGCGGGGTTTTACCGTGTTTACTCTCACCGAGGAAACCGAAACCGTTCCAAGCTTCTTTCTTTCTCCGCCATATGACCATGTTTTCATGAAACTCGAATGTCACTTAGCACTCCTCGCGTATGATGAAGTTGGAGGTACTCTCCAACTAGGTTAGGAAAGTATTAAGCCGAACCTTTTTACTCGATTCTTCACGCACGCGGTGGACGCGTTGAGGAAACTATCAATAGCAATTATGCTCCTAGTTTGGATATTCACCTCAACGATCTTAACATGGGGTCTCACGGGACAGATCAACTTCATAACGCTCATGATTCTCTTCATCGCGCCATACCTGCTCTGGCTCTTCATCGAAGTCGTGCGAAGAAGAGTCGGAAACTAGATTCGAGGATTCGTCATATCGTTCAAGTGTCTAGTGCTGGTTCAACCGGATTCGGGCTTATGGATACGTAGCTAGCCTTCTTTTTATACTCATGAAATAACGCCCTAGCCTGCTCCAATCCGACTATTAGTCGTCGGTAGATATCCGCCGGTGAACTGCTTACCGCACTCGCATTGGATGCCGTCAACATGTCAGTAGCATGGATTCTCAAGACTAATACGTTGCCAGCCCTGGTCAGACGGATGCTAGGTAACGACTTCCAACCCTGCTCCTCTCCAGGGAAGAACGCGAAACCTTCAGCTCTTGGAGAGACATGGAAACCAGCCTTAGTGAGAACATTCACTAGCTTCTTCTGGAACTCCTCAGCTTTCCGTTCAATGTCAATGTACATCTCAGTGTTGCTCAGATTTCGCTGGAGTTCAGCTATCTCAGCCAACTCATGACACTCATCCTCCTATTGCGCGATGTGATTATTGAAAGCTGAGATTTTCCAGTCTCCAGTACAAATCAGAAGGTGCGAGAACCTGCACCGATGGTTGCGTAGTGTGCTCTAGCACAAGATTTGGAATGATAAGGATGACAACAATTCCTTGCTCGGCGTTAGATCCGGGAATGTCATCGCTGCACCTGAGATGGATAGACTTCGCATCGAAAATACGCCGCTCGCAACTCCAATAGGCGTTGCAGATGCGGTCTTCGCGGCTTTCACATCGAGGGGTGTGTCCCCAATGATTATGACGTCCCGTGAATTTTTCAGGGTATATCTTGAAACGCACGTCCTAACTGCGTCTTCAACGAGGCGATTGCGATCTTCGTAATTATCTGCATAGAATCCTTCCTTGAAGTATTGGCTTATTCCTGCAGCAGCTAGCTTTTCTCGGCCTATACTTGCTAGGTTGCCTGTGAGGACGCCTAGAATGTGACTCGTAGAGTGGCTGAGGACTTCCAAGAGATCTTTGACGCCGTGATTCAACCTCACCTTTTTCGACATTTCTTTATATTTTAAAGCCATCCTCGCAAGGACTTTTGGCAGGTAGATCTCCAGTTCAGTTCCACCGATTCCGGTTTCAGTGAGGATTATTTTGCAAATTTGTGGATCAACCATTCCTGCGAAGCGCGAAGGATCAACCTGTGGCTCTATTCCTGTTACTTCAAGGATTGTCTCTGTGTATCGTCGTCTTTCGTCAAGTTCCGATTTCTGACTTGACACAAGGGTCCCGTCGATATCGAATAGGACTACGTGCGTATCCGCCAGGGTCTTCACCTGATTCTATTGTTGGGCTTCGCTGTTCATCATAGAATTCGTGTTATGAACTTGTCGCACTATTTCGTCGTCGTTAAGTATTGCTGGGAATGCTTATACTTCGAAATGCAGGCTACGATTACCGTGAGATTGCTTGACGATTGACATTCATGTGCATGCGGTTCTCATTAAGGAGCTTACAGACAGTCGTCCCGCGCTGCTGCGTGATGCACGCGAACTATTTGACCTGCGAACTTCTCCGCAACCTCTTTCAACGCTACTTGGAGAGATGGATGCCTGTGGCGTCGAGAGGTCAGTGCTTCTGCCAATAAACTGCGAGACCTCACTCCGGTCGAAGATGCCCTCCAATAGTGAGATCGCAGATCTTGTCAAGCGAGAGACCAGGAGGCTTATCGGTTTCGCAAGCGTGGACCCGAATGCAGGAAAAGATGCGTTATCGGACTTGCGTGAATCGCATGATATGTTTGGTTTGAAAGGATTGAAGTTGAATCCTGCCATGCAAGCCTTCGACCCGGCGGGGCGGGAAGCATTGGACGTGTATGAAGAGGCAGAGAGGCTTGGAATGCCGATCTTGGTCCATACCGGCATTACGTTCTCAAACAGGTTCTCGATCGGATATAATCGGCCCTTGATTTATGACGATCTCGCTAGGAGACACCCGAAGATCAAGTTCTGTCTGGCTCATTGGGGGTGGCCTTGGGTCTTGGATGCTGTAGTGGTCACTATTCGGAATCCGAATGTTTACCTTGATACTGCGGGAACGTTTGCGGGTACGCCAACAGAGACTATGAGACAAATCATCTCGCTACTTACCACGCGCGTAATTGAGAATACTCTCGGTGAGAGGCTGATTTTTGGTTCTGACTATCCCCGGATAGAGATGAACAAGATGTTTGATGCTGTTTCCTCGCTTCCATTACGTAGAGACGTCTTGGATAGGATTCTGACTGGGAATGCCCTCGCATTCCTTGGGGAAAGCTGAAGGTGATTAGATTTTGCGATTTGTTGTAGAAAAGTTGTTTGTGAATTCGAAGAAATCCACAGAGTTGATTCGTATAACTGATGAAGTTCGTAGGGCTGTTCAAATGACCGGTTTAAAGAATGGGATCGTGAACGTATTCACGCTGCATACTACTACTGGAATTACAATCAACGAAGATGATGTCAGGTTAGAGGAAGATATCGCGAGGTTTATGGTGAAGCTTGTTCCTGAGGATGATTCATATGCTCATCACCGATTTTTCCGGAAAGATGGTAGAATGGCAGTCAATGCTTACTCGCATATTCGAGCTAGCCTGCTGGGCGCCAATGTCACTATGCCTTTGCAGGACGGTGCTCTTGTGCTAGGCTCTCGGCAGAACATCTACCTCGTTGATCTTGATGGGCCGCAGGCGAGAGGGTTAGTAGTCCAGGTTATCGGGGAATAAAGTGAGGGGGGTCGTAGTCGCGCGTCTTGTAGGTTAAGAGAGAAGAGATTCCTGGATCGCTAGCGCGATTACTCCGGTGGGATCGCATCATCTGCTGTCTGAACAATTTTCCTCAACGTTGCTTTCGCGTCGGCGGATATTGGTTGCGGATTATGTTCGGTGAGAATCTTTTTGACTCTAGCTCTTGCAACTTCCCGAATGTCTTTTCCTCCTTTCTGCGTCCATATTGGCTCATTGTACCTGTCAAAGAGACCTGGTGTGAAAATTTCCCTCTTGAGATGTTTGAAAGTGTGGTGATGCTTGAGGTAACTTCCTTTTGACCCCACTTCGTTGATTACGTCAAGCGCCAGACTCTCATGGTCCACCCGGGCTCCATCCATGACGCGAAATATCCAGCCGATTATCTCGTCACAGACCACGGCCATCTCCATGCTGCCATAATCACTTCCCGCAAGGTAGCCGCAGCAATGTATCATGTTAATTCCGCTGAGTGCGCTCATTAGTGTCATTAGTGCAGCTTCTGCCCCAGCCTGTGAATCAGGCAATTTAGAGTCAGATGAACCACCCCAACCGAAAGTGGGCAGCTGATAATGCGCGGCGAGTTGTGACTGAATTATGTGACCTGTCGCCCATTCTGGTGCTGCGAAACTGAAGCGTAGAGTTCGCAGATCTGACACTGCTACTCCCGGTCCGTATATGATAGGTGTTCCAGGATTGATTAGCTGAGATAGGGTAATTGCAGCCAGCGTTTCAGCGTTCCCCAGCGCGTACGAGCCGATCATCGTGGCTGGTCCGGTTAATCCTATCATAGGGCATCCGGTGAAGAAGACAGGAAGTCCTGCGGTCGCAAACTCTACGAGATCCTCATTCATAGTAGAGAAGGTTAGCGGGGATATAGATTCGCTGTAACAGCTTAGTATCGGCCTCTCTTGCAGTTCCTTGAACCCGCCAGAGACTACGGTTGCCATCTCAATCGCCTTCTTGGCTGTTGGTGCTTCCGGGAGAGCCCAAACGATGTGCTTTCCAGTGTTCTCTAGGACTACTTCGATTTCGTGTAAATGCTCAGTTCCGTGGGGCACATCCGTTGCCCCACATATAGCCATCATGAATGCCATGTTCGGTAGGGCGTCGCCGAGTTTCGTGGCGTCGGCAACATCCTGCTTGGTCGAGGCACGGCTTCTTCCGGTCTTGAGATCGAGTATCTGATGTAACGGTGTGCCTCCGAAGCCGAAATGCACGCGTCCCCTCTCAAGCACCATCTCATTGTTGTGTCTACCGTAGAGGTGAATCTCCTTCGGAGCCGTCTTCAGGGCGTCTTTGACCAACGAACTCGTGATACTCACATGGCCCGTATCCCTCATGATTTCTGCTCCATTTCGAATTAGTATCTCCGTGATTTTGCTCGAGTTCGTTGAGATTCCAGTCTTCTCTAGAATCTCGAGTGAGGTTTCATGCACCTGGGCGACTTCTTCATTAGTTAACATTCGCATGATTCTGTCTTCAGGTAGCTTACGATAGGCCACGTCAACATCACGTTGCAACCCGAACGATGAGTCAGGGTTTGATAAATGCATTCAATAGTTATCGACAATCAGGTAAAATTCGTCAGGGGCAGATTTGCCTATGGTCTGAAGCCTTCTAAGAATTCGTTTTCAATGTTGCGAATTAGACTCAACTTTATCAAACAATCACGAGTTAACGGGTTACGAATGAATATGTCAGCCGCGAATGGGTTGGTTAAGGAGCTTGCTCAAGCTGTTACTGATGGGGATATTGACAAGTCTAAGGAACTAACTACGAGGATGGTTAGTGACGGCGTGTCGCCTACGACCATTCTGAATGAGGGTTTGACGAAGGGGTTGATGGTTGTTGGGGAACGGTTCGGGAATGGGGACGCTTTTCTTACGGATCTGATGCTCTCTGCGGAGGCTATGAAGACGGGTTTGCAGGTAGTTGAGCCTGAGCTGAAGAAATCTCATGTTGAACGTGAGTACGTAGGAACTGTCGTGATAGGCACGGTTGAGGGGGATATTCATGATATTGGTAAAACGATCGTGGCGACAATGTTTGAGGTTAGCGGATTCAAAGTCTTCGACCTCGGAGTTGACGTAAAATCGGATGCGTTTGTTCAGAAGACTGGGGAATCAAAAGCCAACATACTCGGCCTTTCAGCCCTATTGTCCACGACGATGGGGAAGCAGCAGGAGACGATCAAAGTTCTCGAATCGAAAGGAATCAGAAGAGACGTGAAGGTTATGGTAGGCGGAGCACCCGTCACTCCCGAGTGGGCTAAGCAGATAGGCGCCGATGACACGGCCCCGGACGCTATGCTAGCGGTCAATAAGGCGAAAAATCTAATCCGTGCTAGCTGACCCGAGGTAAACTTACTTGATCAGGATGGATCACGTAAGCATAACAGTTCGCGATCTAGATCGTTCCATTAAATTCTACTCGAGAGCTCTCGGGATGAAACTTCTACGCATTTCAGTACTCAATCCGAGCCCTGGTACGAAGTATAGGAACGCGTACATGTATAGCGGCGCACTTACTCTAGAGATTATTACTGCCGAAAAATCCGCTAAGCAGAGTGCACGAAAGGGAAGCGTCCAGAAGACTCTTCGAGGAACGCTGGGCATCACTCACCTAGGGGTACGAGTTAGTGACCTTGACGCGTCGGTAAAGAGGCTTAAGGCTGCTGGTGCAAGATTAATCGGAGAACCTTTTGCAATAAATCGCGACGCTTTTACTAATACTTTCGTAGCGAAGAGGATGGATCGCGATATAAGTTACGTGAGGCGTCCGGGTAAGAGGATTGCCGTCTTCTCAGGTCCAGACGGTGAAATCATCGAGCTTGCAGAGCGATAAGAATTAGTTGTATCCGTCTCTGATTGGCCCTGACAACGATCACACCCAGCATGAGCAACTCACGGAAACTGATAAATCTGGCAACGGCCTGCGTCTGATCGAAGGCCATAAGATGACCAAGACGTTAGGTTTGATTTACACAGCTCCCGCGATCATGGATTCGGTTACGAAAACAGTATCCGAAATAGTGCCATCCGTGCAGAAATTTGATATAATTGATAACAGGATCATACCGATCATTCTCTCATCCGGTGGCCTAGTTCCAAAGATTCATCGAATTGTTGCGAATTATGTTCGAACGGCGGAAGACGAAGGCGCTGACGCCGTATTGGTGACCTGCTCCTCAATTTCCCCTTGCGTGGACACGGTCAAACCGCTGGTTTCTATTCCCGTATTCAAAATTGATGATCCGATGACTGATATCGCGGTTGAGAAGGCAAGTAAGATTGGTGTTGTTGCTACCAACGCGGCTACTCTGGGACCAACCACCGAGTTATTGCTAGCTAAAGCGAAGAGAAAAGGAAAGTCAATTGATGTGACAACGGAGCTGTGCAAAGGCGCATTTGAAGCTCTCGGAAGGAAAGATACGGTAACTCACGACCAATTAGCCCTAGAAGGAATCAAGCGAGCTGCACAATCAGCGGAGCTTCTAGTGCTCGCGCAGGCTTCGATGGCTCGAATTATCCCTCAACTGGGCGACCAGTTCAAGGTGCCGATTCTTACCAGCTTAAGGTCCGGGGTCGAACAATTAAGGTCGATTCTAGCGTAAATCCTCTGCCAGGAGAGGCTGTGATCTGAGAGTCATGGCTTGAAGATGACTTTGCCGCTTTCTCCTCTAATTACTTTCTGGAAGGCCTCTTCACCCTTCTCAAGGGGCATCCGGTCCGTAATAACTACACTAGGCGTAACCTTCTTGCTGGCGACTAGGCTAACCATTCGATCCCAAGTCCCAAACATGGCGCGCCCTGTGCTTCCGTAAACTGTTGCCTCTTTGTAAATGATCATCGAGGTGGGCTCTATCTGAACCGGTTTATCGGAGAGGCCCACTAGCACTACGCGACCACATTTCTTGACCGCTTGGAGTCCCTGTACGGTTGTTATCGGCGCCCCCGCGAGTTCAATTACAACGTCGGCGCCTCTTCCATTCGTTATCTCCATCGTACGTTTCACTATGTCCTCCTTGTCAGTATTGACATAGACGTCCGCTGACCCTATCTTCTTAGCTAGGTCCAATCTGAACTGTTTCAGTTCAGCCGCTATTACGGTGGACGCCCCGGAAACTTTCGCAATTTGCTGTGCAAAGATTCCAATTGGTCCCGCCCCCATTACGAGGACGTTGTCGCCAGGCTCTATACCGACTCGTTCGATGGCGTGAACGGCTACCCCGAACGGTTCGAACACTGCGCCCTCTTCATACCCTACCCCTTCCGGCAGTTTATACGCAATCACTTCTGGCACTGCAGCGTATTCTGCGAAAGATCCTTCAGCCGTTTGTAATCCATAGATGAGCATATTCTGGCAGATGTGCATCCTTCCAGTCCGGCAGTAAGAACAGAATCCGCATGGAATATGTGACTCGCCTGCAACGTTGTCTCCAGGTTTAAGGGATCTCACATTGCTGCCCACCTCCAGAATCTTACCCGACCATTCATGACCGATTGTCATTGGCAAGGGTGACTTCCAGCGAGTTGTCTGCTCATCCCAGCGGTAAATGTGAAGGTCCGACCCACATATCGCAGTGGCTTCAATCTTGACGAGAACCTCTGACGGCTTAATCTTAGGCTCCTCAATTTCCTGAACTTCAACGCCTGGTTTAGGATTCGTCTTTCTGACAGCTTTCAACTCATATACCTCACTTACTTCTCGATTGGGCTGAAGGATTATTCACATGAATTTTAGTTTAGAGTATATGTGTCTGGTCTGGAAAGCCAAGTGTCGTGCTCGATCCTGAGAACACGGTATTGAATTCAAATACGTCTACGAATAGTGCGAGTCACGGAAGATTAGCATGTCTGAAACTAAGAAACCAACTATTGGAGTAACGATGGGAGATCCGGCCGGTGTAGGGCCTGAGATAGCTTGCAAAATGTTTGCTGAAAAGACAATCTATGATTTTTGCAGACCTCTAGTTGTTGGTGATTCTGTATGCCTTAAAGAAGGTATGAAAGTTGGTAAAGTATCCCTCCAGTTGAACTCAATAAGTAAACCGAATGAGGGCAAATTCGTCCCAGGCGTAATGGACGTGATCG
>CAZAGP010000004.1:0-5491 GCA_964484575.1 uncultured Candidatus Bathyarchaeia archaeon
CTGCGCTTGGCAGATCTTAATTTAGCTAGCACTTTCTCGATTACTCTCGTAGTTCGGTTTCCGACATCGCGGATCTCATGAAGCTCCGCAGAGCTCTTAGTTTCCCTAGCTGCTTCCAGAATCGTTGGAGAGTTTTCGCCCGATATTCTTACGCCTAAAGTGCGCAGCTTATCGGTCAGTTCAGTACCCGCCGCCAGATCGTTACGGCCAGCAATTACTACCTTGCCTTCCGCACCCAGTTCCTTGAGTACTCTGAGAATTAGTTTGGGATACGCATCAGATTGACCATGCTTGACGATCAGTTTCTCGAAGCCATAATCAGTCAGAGTAAACGCATTCTTCACATGACCTTTCCTTGCGTTCAGCACGTCGAGAGTGCTCGTCAGGAGAATAGGTTTACAGCCGACACGTTTGAAGTAAATTCCACCTCTGGCAAGGCTGCCGCCCACGACATACGTGAGGTCAGGGTTTGCTAGCGTTGTATCGCCAAGAACAATTAGGGCCTCAACTCCCCTTCGTTTCATTTCAGTGTCGATATCTCTTAGCAAAGATTAGCGCACCAACTAGTTGTTTGCGAGTGCTTCCGTCACTCTCAAGCTTGCAGTTATTATGCGTAAGTATGAATTCATGGTGGCTCGTAGAGCAGTTACATCCCTTGCGAGAAATGTAATATCGAGTCTTCTTTGCTGGACCCTTACGCGCACACGTGATTTTGTTCCAGCTGGATGATTTGCCTCCGGGCTTAGTGATTTCGCGATGGAATGAGCCAATCGACGTGACTTGAAGCTGATGCTTACCTCTGCTCTCGCGTGCATCGGAATATCCTACACGCTCCAGATTAGTTTCGATATTACAAGTTTCGGGCCTAAGTCACTCATATCAAACGCGGACCTTACTACCAGTTCGATCGTCGTTCCGTTTTCGCGAAGATGCATTGCACAAGGCAGACTTACGTGAGGTTCAATGAAGGGGAGTTCGAGAACACTGCATAGGAGATGGGCGAAGCGCTGTGTCATCTTAGATCCCTTTTCGCAGGTTATTGCAGCAATCTTGGGATTACTTTGCACTCTGAATTCTCTTCGCAAAGTGACAGATTTGAGTAATGCTGATGGAGGCACCTGCTCCATTCCGTCGGGCCTGACGTTGAAGAAATCCAGTCTTCCCGGTCCACCATGCCATCTATATGCGATGAGTGCATGAGTGAAACCGTCCTCTACGAGTCTTCTAGTCAGCTCTTCCTTGCTTGACTTGCCCCGTCGCGTAATGCGCGCATTCGGTATCGAAATACTGAGCTCTCTAACTAAACTATTGAGTCTCTGATTTGTTTCCCGGCCCGTACTTAGACCGATCACGCAGGTTTTTCCTCGGACGCGTCGGCCGCTTGTTGAGGCTCCTTAGGACTGGTTCGTCGCCTTCTGCGCTTCGCTGGAGCTTTTGCTTTTAATTCAACTTCTGCTTGTCGCGCCTTCTCCGCCTTCAGTTCAGCCAATAAGCTTGAAGCTACACCTGCCCTAGCAGCTCGTTCTGCAATTTCGCCTAGTTTTGTTGTCGGAGAGTAGGCGCCCCCAGCAAATTTGAAGCCACAGCTCTTGCACAGCCAAATGCCAACAGACATGCGCCTAACCGCAATGACATGACATTGAGGACACTCGTGAGGCGTTCTAAGCCCCGTGATGATAGTTGCATATCGTTTTCTAGCGACAGTTCCGTATCTCGCCCCGAAGCTGCCTGAAGGACCAACTTTGTATGTTCGACCCAACTCACTTCACGTTTGAGAGAATCTTAGCTCGAAGATCTTTCGCCTTGGTAATTGAAGTAGAAACGATCTGCTTAATCTCGTCAGGCGACAGAAAGCCCAGTCCGCCCTTCTGCATAGCACAGATATTATCATCGTTGCCCGTTGTCACAGTCAACCTACAGCTCATTACCTGTTCCTCCTCAAGACACGGATCAAGTACTGTGACGCTGTCCACTTTAGCAGTAGTGATCGAGACGGGATAGTTTTGCATAGGAACCGGCATCATCTCTTCAAGGTACACGGGTTCGCCATTTTCGACCCTGAATGCATGCATCTTCGCATTGACTAAGGCTCCTAGAGCTGCCATTGCAGCTGCATCTATGAGGTTCCCGTCATGGTCAAGGACGTAGACGTCAACAAAGATCATGAAAACTTTCTTTCCAGGCTCAATGCAAAGTTTTTTCAGATCAATAGCCTTAGACTCACGAATCCCTCGGTCAACAACTCTAGCTAATTCAATCGAGTTCTCATCGGGGGGCCCAGCCTCGAAGGTTGGAGAAGCTAACGGCACGAATTCAGCATTTACCGTGAGGATGCCCTCATCTGGGGTGTCAGCGAATGGCGTACCTGGCTGTATTTTCACTCCAGCCAAGACTTTCGTCTTACCCAAATACACTTGGGCGGAGCCATTGGCTTTCTCAACTACGCCGAGCATGATCGTAGTTGGACGATAGTCGAGTTGCCCTCGATCGTCAACTCGCTTCCCTTTGCCAATCAAGTCCACGACGGTTTTCTGCTCGAGCCTTGCGACTGGTGACAATTGATGAGTTGCCGACATCAGGCTTTGACCTCCGTCTCCTCATCCTTTTCGGCTTCGTCTCTGACAACGTGATACTTCTGTCTAAGAGTTTCCCGCTGCATTTCATATATTCTCCTACATGCATCCGTACTCATGTCCAATGCTTGTTTGAATTCGTCCTCGGTCAGGGATCCATCCATCTGCAGTAAGCCAATTACATTAGATTTAGGCATCAGTGCCACAGGCAGGTCAGCCTCTCCCTGCTTGTCTTCCACATCAGAAAGGTCCAACACAACTTTCCCATCTATCTTCCCAGCAGCACAACCAGCCACAAGCTCACGCATTGGGATGCCGGCGTCAGCTAGCGCTAGCGCCGCGGCTGTTATTCCAGCACATCTCGTACCTGCGTCTGCTTGGAGGACTTCTATGAAAATATCAATGGTCGATCGAGGATAGTATTCGGACATGATTGCCGGCTCAAGAGCCTCCCTAATTACCTTTGAAAGTTCTAACTCACGCCTAGATGGCGCGGGTGATTTTCGCTCATCCGTAGAGAATGGTGCCATATGGTACCGACATCTGACAACTGCCCTATCCGCGAGAGCGATGTGCTTGGGGTGAGCTTCCCTTGGCCCGTACACTCCAGCAAGTATCTTGTTTCTCCCATGCTCAACATAAGCCGACCCATCGGCTTTGTCTAATGTTCCAACTTCCATCTTAAGCGGTCGGAGCTCGTCGAATTTCCGACCGTCGACTCTTAGACCGTTCTCATCAAGCAACCGAACTGGTTTGTCCAATTTCTTTTCCCTTCATTTCATCTTGTATGAACGCTTTTACTCGATCCGTTAATCCACTCGAATGGGCTTCCCTTTCGATCATGTAAAGCGCTTCAACCGCTATTCTTTCCTGGTCGGGATTCTTTCCCGTTGCCAGGATTACGCCGTTCTGCCCAGGGATGATATCCGTATTTGTCTCCTTCTTCAACATTGTTATCATCGAACCCTTCTTACCAATTACTCGCGGAATCTTGGCTGGTGTAATCCTCGCTACTCGACCCGATGTAACCTTACCTAACCCTCTCCCTTTCGTCGTAAGTAAGGGATCACGTGTGCGATCAAATGCAATCACTTGGGCAAGCGTCAAATCGCCAACGCCATAAATGTGGGCAAGGTCACGTCTACCAATATCACGTCCCCTCTGCATTGGCGTTTCAGAGGCGGGCAGCATCGCAGGGTATGGCGCACAAATGTCGACCTGCCAACCTGACATTCCGATGTCAGTGATTCTACCTATCACTATATCATCAATCCTGGGTATGTATGCACCTTTGATTGGGACGACGATGAGCTTGTTTCCAACAATGTCAGCTAATCCAATCCTAGCTGCGTAAATCTTCGTTCCATCGCGGAACGTGTTTTCCCCAGCAAAATACGCCCCTTCACCAAGTAGATCCCCTGGGATCACCAACTGCTTCCGTTCTGCGTGCATCGTCAATTGGTCCAACTCGAAGTTGGTCAGAACAAAGTAGTCTGCTAATTATACTTTGATGCTCCTGTCAAGATTAGTCATTCGAATACGATTGAAAGTCCTGCCCGTTGGATGAGTGGATTCGTTGGCTTCTTGGCTGCACTATGGCAATTAATGCGAGAGAACATTAGTGTCTCGTCATCCGAACGTTGATATACTACGTATCATGCAGCTAGTAACCGAGAAGAATCGTGGACAGGGAGAGAAAAGGGTTGGATCGGTATGCGTTTGCTTTGATCCTCCTCGCAACTTCTCTTTTCTCCCTCACACCTGCACGCGCTGATCAGGCTCCATCTCTTGGAACTATCTCCTTTCATTTGATTGGTCAGGCGATTTCAATGAACACTACCTTGGGCTCGCTAGGTTCGGCTACACTCGATTTGACGGGCGGAAGTCTTGGTGACGGGCAAGGCGGACTCATGATGCAGAACTTGACTGGAAACCTCCAGATCAGTTCTGTGAACTATCCAATCTTTACTGGCGACGGCAAATCTGACGTGCTAGGAAACTTGACGATGTTAGGTGACTCCAGCTCCGGAGAGCTTCTTCTGCAAGGCACAATTCAACATAATAGCATAGTGACCACTGACCCCACGTTGAGCAGACTGGCATCACTTGCCTACCTCGCTCTTTCAGGGAATGTGATGCTGAGCACGGCGAGCGGTTCCCTAACGCAACCGGAGTCAAGTCTGAACTCTACTAGCACCGAGAATCTGACGGGCACCGATTCCGCGCAGCAATTTTCCTCGTTTACCGTGAATTCCACCTCTCAGAGCCAAATCGTTGAAAATGTTACGCAGAGTACAACCAGCGTTAATCAGAATGCCTCCTACGTGATGTCCGGGCAAGGTAATGGCACAATTATTACAACTCAATTCAATAATCAAACAATCACAATCTACATATCCAGTACAATAGCTAACACTACCATCACCCAGACAACGACTACTACAGTAACAGGAGAAGCCAACACTCAATCGTCTACTACGCTTTCTAACTCGACAATTACCGTAACAAACTCATCGAGCACGACGGGCCCTTAGTCTAGCCACGATTACATCGACATGTGCCCATCCAGTTCATTTGAGTACTTTGGTCTCGATTGTGCCTTGAGTAATCTTTCCCAACCTTTCTAGGAAGGGCCCGTATAGTCCAGCAGGCATCTCCACAACTGCGACTAGTGCTCCATCGGCCTGCCATTCTTCACGCGTAATCGTCCCGTATCCTTTGACCGCGCCATATCCTTTTGCAGCGAACTCCGCCATAATTCTGACAGCCACGCGCATATGCTCCATTTTGATAGGCAGAATGGGCCTAAGCTCCTCAATCATCTCTCTTGCTTGTTCGTCGGCGCTCTTGAACGGATCAATCGAGAATTTGACCTGCGCTAAGGCTTGCTCTATTCGCAATGGCGGGTGCGGAGTTGC
>CAZAGP010000005.1:0-4694 GCA_964484575.1 uncultured Candidatus Bathyarchaeia archaeon
CGTCGCCCGCTCCATTAAAATCAATGACTTACAGAGTAGCATGTTGAAGCCCGGCGGGTTTTTCTAGCGGTTTTCTAACGGATTCCAAAAGTTCAACCTGTTTTTTGTTAAAATCCAAGTCATTAAACAGGTGCCTGTAAATATCCAGTGTCATCTTTTATGCTCGCATGACCAAGCTGGCCCTGAATGTATTTGATATTCTGCCCGGCATGTATCCTGAAGCTCGCGTTACTGTGTCTGAGGGAGTGGAAGGATACCTGACTTAGTCCCGCCCTTCTTAACGCCGGATAAAAGAAGCGCTTCATAACATTACCGTGCATTGTGGGGTATCCTTCAGGTGAAGGAAAGACAAGATCATGCTTGTTGACAGGGGAGGCTAACTTCCATTCCTTCGGTTCTTTGACCAGCCTTTCCGTCATATCGATCTTTCTGATTGCGGTCTTTGTTTTCGGTTTCTGAAATTGATGACCCCATAATGACCGCTTCACATGGACTTGTTTTGAGTTCCAGTCTATATCACCACATTGAAGGCTCCACAATTCCCCAAGCTCTCATTCCGGTTAGAAAAGCCGTTAGAAACGCTGCCCTATAGGGCCTCTCCACTTCCTTTAAGAATTGCTCGAAGTCCTCTGGTGACAGTATTTCTATCTCCGGCTTGTCTATCTTAGGGCGCTCAAGGTTGTCGCTCGGATTGTGCCTAATGTAATTCCACTTAGACGCATATTTGAAAAGCAACTTGATAACCGTAACCTCATTTCTTATGGTATTCGGTTTTACTATCTTTGCCCTGCCTGCTATATACGCCTGAAGCTGGCCAGTACACATATCGCTAAGCTGGATATGCGAGAATGCCGGGAGTAGCAACCATTCGATTATGTCATTGAACATTTTCTTGGTTGATGGTTTTAACGATATGTCGGCATAGTCCCTCTTCCATATTTCCGTAAACTGTCCGAAAGATATCTTGGGCAGTTCCTTATAAGTTCCGTTATCGATCTCAGGTTATTTATCGTTCAGGACTTTTTGCGCATCCTTCTTAGCAGGCCCCCCTTTAAACCATTTGCGCTTTCCGTTAAGGGCAATGACGGCATAATATGTCTTGCCCTTTGTATTTATTTCACCCCCTTCTGATTCCAGACATCTAAGGGCGAGATGCAGGAACGGTGGAATTTCTCGCATTGCTTTTTCCCACCTATATATTGTTGTTTTAGTGACGCCAAGTTTCTGACCGAGTTCCCACTGTGTAAATCTCTGTTCTTTTCGCCATCTTGAAAGCTCCTGCGGTTTCATGGATGATAGTATACCGATGGTATATTATAATGTCAAGAAAAAAATGAGGTGTAGACCGACAAAGTCTCACCATACAAAACTTGACATAGTTACGAATGCCGGGAGAAGTCTGCATAGGCGAGAAAAAATCATCGCTTCGTCTTTCATCTAGTAATGCTCAAATCCAAAGACGGGAATGATTGGGTAATTCTGCACACACAATCATCTCCATGACTGTCAGTAATACGTCTCGGTCCTCTGAGAGGGCGGCAGAGTAGTTGTGACCGGGCGTCTCGCGCCAAGAACCGGAATGTGAAGTCTGCCTTGGCTTTTTGTCAATTAATTCACGGACACGTCCTAATCAACGGCCATAAAAAAATCTCTTTATATCAGTAACCGCAGAGGAACTAAATGTTTCATTAGACTTTTCTAAAATACGATGATGCAAAGAAGGTGAGGATGGCTTAAAGCGAAGTTATTTCTTTCCTTGATATCTAAAAAAATGATAAAATGCGGTAGTGTATGAATTGAACTTTTCCGACCATAGATAGGAGGATCGAATGAAATACGGAGCCAGAAACGCTATCCATGCCAGAGTGAAGTCGATCAAGACGGGCGACATCATGTCGCTTGTAAAGTTTGACATTACTACTCCGACCGAAATGGCCTCAGTTCTGACCACAGAATCTCTGGAAACACTAGAGCTCAAAGTGGGAGATAGAATCGAACTCATTATCAAAGCCATTCACGTGTTACCAGTAAAAGAATAGAAAAGTAAGTTCACCGGGTGATGTAACATCGGTTGAGGTAAAAAACATTCACGGCGAGGCTTGCACCTCAAGCAAATGCTTCTCTAATTCGAGGCTATCGGTGTATCGATTCGACCGATAACTCACCGTGAGACATGACAAAACTAATCAACGGAACGCGGGCATTTGTGTATCGCCAGAAGATGACAAAGCGAGCAAAGCGTTGACGCCATACTATATGACCCTTATGCGTGGGTTTGGACCTCCTCTCACTTGACCAATTCTACCAACTGTTTCAACGCCAACATTTCTCAGTTCATTCGCTAACTGACCTGCTTGGTATTCCGGAAGGCAGAGGAGAAGACCGCCGGATGTTTGGGGATCGAAGAGAAATTCCTCTTCCTCTTTAGACAGTCTAGTGGTTATTTCAAGACGCCCCTCCGAAAGTTTTCGATTTGCTTTGTTACTTCCAGTGGTTTCACCTTTTCGGTACATATCAAGTGCATAAGGATATTGCGGGAGTTCTTTATAAAAAAGGTCTATCTCCACCCCACTTCCTATCGCCATTTCTAATGAGTGCCCAACAATGCCAAATCCCGTAATGTCAGTACACGAATGAATATCGAAATGCAATGCTGCATTGAGGGCCTTTGCGTTTAGTGAGGCTACCTGAGGCAAAATAAGTTCTATATCTTTGAATACGAGTTTTTTCGATCTGCAAGCATTAAACAAGACTCCCGTCCCCAATGGCTTTGTGAGGATCAAGGCGTCCCCGTCCCGAGCACCGCAATTAGTGAGTATCTTGTCCGGATGGACTGTACCGGTGACCGCCAGGCCGTACTTAGGTTCGTTGTCATCTACAGAGTGCCCCCCTGCCATGGAAGCACCGGCTTCAATGACTTTGTCATTGCCCCCACGGAGAATCTCCCTTAGGATTCCTTTATCGAGTATTTTTGATGGAAACATGACGAGGCTCAGTGCGGTGAGTGGTCTACCTCCCACGGCATAGACATCGGAGAGAGAATTAGCTGCGGCTATCTGCCCAAACCAGTAGGGATCATCTACGGGGGGAGTAATAAAATCTACAGTGCTCACAATGGCAATCTGATCTGAGAGACGGTATACTGCCGCGTCATCACTGGTATTGAAGCCAACAAGCAAATTGGAATCTTCTGAAGGACTGAGCGCTTTTAATGCGTCCGCCAGATCTGACGGACCAATCTTGGCCGCTCAGCCACACGTGCGAGACAGACCAGTGAGGGTCTTTTTCCGGAAGAAAGTCATATGTCCTTTACCGTGATTCTATGCCACGGTCAATTCCTTTATCAAATAGATAACTTCAACCCGTTGTGTTTTCTCCATTATAGGCCTAATTGCAGAAGGATCGACACATATTTCTTCTATATATATCTTACTTTGGGCTTTAACTCTTAATCATGTCCAATATTTTTTCACTATAAGTCAAGCATTAAATATAGATACTATCTATTTGTATCATAGACTAACGTTAGTTAAGATAGCGTATATTCAAAATAACGAAGGAGGTTAACAAATGGCTGAAGAGAAAAAGATGACTGTTGAAGAAGTGAATGCGTACATGAAACAGAAATGTGGTTTTGTGCCAAGGATGTTCCAGATTATTAACACGGTGACACCAGACCCTGGAAAGACTTTTGCGGATTTTTATGCGTCTATTTTTGCGGATGGAGCTCTCTCCAAGAAAATTAAAGAGCTTATGTTCATGTCTGGCGGTGTCGCCTACTGTTCACCTAGGTGTATCATCCATGTGATTCCCGCAGCAGAAGCCGGTGCTGCCTGGAACGAGGTCTTCGAGGCTGCGGCCGTTGGCATGATACTGGCAGGATTCGTGCCGGGAGGCCCAGGGATTCCCTATGCATTTGAATACGCCCTGAAGTGCCTCGATATATTTGACAAGTACAAGAAGGGTGAGAAATGGGAGTATCTTCCATCACCAAAATTTGATCACGGGGTCTTTTAGTCCCGATAGCGGGATGAGGTGCATACAGACCCTCCGTAGAAACCTACTGAAAATAGCAAAGGCGGATGACAATGAAGGAGAAAAAAGAGAAGATGTCAGAACAAGATTCAAAAGGAATGAACAGAGGAGACTTTCTTAAGGTTGTTGGGGCGACTGGACTCGGTGTTGCAGGACTGAGCGCTCTTATGGGCGAACCTTCCTCTGCTCAGGAGGGCAAGAAGGGAAGGTACATTATTGTGATAAGTTATGGCGCTAACAATCCCAATCGTGCAGTTTTAGGTCTGCTCCTGGCAGAAGCAGCCCAGAAAAAAGGGCTGGGCGATGTTCATGTATGGATGACTCTGGAAGGCGCTGACCTGTGCAAGAAGGGAAGCCTTGAAAAAATCTCTTCTCCGGTTTACAAGAAATTTGGTAATGCCTTTGAGATTGCTGAGCGAGTGCGCAAAAACGGGGGTAAATTCGGACTCTGTCCACCCTGCTCGGACTACTTTGGTGCTCAAGGTGATCAGAAATACGATTGGGTTGAGCTGCAGGGAGGGGACTGGCTTGTGAAGAATATCCAGGATGCCTGGGTTGTCTGGATGTGAAAAAGGGCTCTTCGGCATTGAATAGGAATCGCGTTTCCGGAAGATCGGGTGATAACCCTATCTATAGAAGGCCTTATCCAAAGCCCGAAG
>CAZAGP010000006.1:0-5156 GCA_964484575.1 uncultured Candidatus Bathyarchaeia archaeon
CATAATCACCGAGACGCTCGGGTCATTAGCTTCCTCAATCAGTCTCAACTGCCGAACCGTCGGATCGATCATGGGATGAGCTCGTCCCAAAGTGAATTCTTCTTCGCCAAGATCTAGGATTGAATCTTTCAGACTCCCGGAAGAGTGCGGTAGCTTGAAGCTGGAATTCAACGGGGCATTTGAGTAGACGTCGCCAACTAAATGGCTTAAGATAACAAGCGCCTCGTAGGCGAGAGTTCCTCCAGTGTATAACCCTCTAACATACTTCTGTGTCTCTTTCAATTCCTTCCTTACTTCATTGACAACTGTGAACAGTTTGCTGGGTGCAACTGAAATAAAGTTAAGAGTTGTCTTGGGAGACGCACGTTTTAGTGTCTCCACAGCCGCCGCATGGAGAGTTCTAGTTAACGAAATCCGCGTTCGGTTAAGGTGTGTGTTCGCAGGCCATTCGGCGCCAAGGAAACATGTGACGACCGGTTTAGATGTGTATCGAGTAACATATTCGACGATTTTCTCTTTCACCGTTGTGTCAGGAGGCTTGGACACTAACACGATGATTCTGGTTGAATTATCTCTTTCGAGAGCTTCGATGGCTTGGAGCGTAGTAATGCCTCCAACCTCATCCTTAACGTCTCCTCCTCCTGTTCCAATTGCCTGTGAGATTCCAAGGCCACCCTCATTCACAAGAACGCTAACCTCTTGTAAACCGGTTCCAGCAGCCGCAACTATCCCGACATTTCCTTTCTTAACCACATTGGCAAACGCGATGGCCTTTCCAGCAATGATCGATGTGCCTGCGCCTGGACCCATAACGAGCAGCCCCTTCGATTTCGCGAGTTTCTTCAACTCAATCTCGTCTTCTAGAGAAACATGGTCGCTGAAGAGGTGTACATTGAGTCCTTTTTCGAGTAGCAGAGTTACAATTTGTCTAGCATGCTCGCCCGGTATCGAGACTAAAGCTAAGTTTGCTTCGGGCATGGACTCTAACGCAGCATCGGCAGAAAGAAAGCGACCTTTCGAGTTGGCGGGAGGCTGATTCAATGATGCTTCTATCATCTGAATTCCGTGATCGATGGCTGATTCCGAATCAGCCAAGACGGCTATGACTAGATCGTTTGAGGACGCACGTTGACCTGCACAGGTTAACAATTTGAGTTTGCTCAGAATTTCCTTGTTCGTTATAGTCGCCATCACAACTGCCGCGTCTTTCACTCCTTCAATCTTCTTAGCCTCCTCCGAAAGATGAAGGAGTTGAAGTGAATCCCGGTAATAATTCGTCTTCACTAAGTTTCTAACGGGCAAAGCTAAACCACGCGCAAGCAGTATCCTTCTTGAGGCCAGATTGGGATATTAAAAAGGGTCTCGACACTCATTCATAGAGCTATGCCAAAATCGAATTATACGTTATCCAATTCCAACAGTTAGTGAGTTAATTGTCCAGTTCCATCAAAGAACAGATCGAACTAGCTAACCAACAAGCCGTTCAAAGGATGATGGAATCAGACCCTGTTTGGGAGGGTGTTGGGATTGCGCGGAAGATAATTCCCCGCATGAAAGATTTCATGCTACTCCACGCGGGACCTCCAATCGAGTGGCCTCGGATGAGTGGTCCGATGAAGGGGGCGGTGATGGGGGCCATCATGTACGAAGGTTGGGCTAAAGATGAGCGCGAAGCAAGCAAGATCGCGGAATCTGGAAAAATCATCTTTGAGCCAAACCATCTTCATTCATGTGTCGCTCCGATGGCTGGAATAATCTCACCAAACATGCCCGTCCTTATCCTTCGGGATAGAAAGTTTGATTCCAGCACATTCTCGAATCTGAACGAAGGACTTGGCAAGGTTCTGAGATACGGCGCGTACTCATCTGAAGTAATCCATAGATTAACCTGGATACGGGACACCCTTTCTCAAACCCTCGAAGGCGCCATAAGCGAGCTTAAGAAGAACAAAGCAGGGTTAGCTATCAAGCCGATCATTGCACAAGCGCTCACGATGGGTGACGAATGTCACAATCGCCTGAACGCTGCAACGTCGCTAGTTCTCCGAGAAATAACCCCTTACATGTTAAGCGCAACCGTTGATCGTAAGTCATTGGCAGAATCATACGACTTCATCAATCAAAACAATTTCACAGCGCTAAACTTGGTAATGGCCGCAGCGAAAGCGATGACCCTCGCTGCACACAAAATCGACCACAGCACAATAGTCACCGCACTCACTCGAAATGGAACTGATGCGGCGATTTGGGTGAGCGGTTTAGATGAGGAATGGTTTCTTGCGCCTGCGCCCGTACCGAAAGGCGTATGGTTTCCAGGATACTCCGAGATAGATGCAAATCCTGACATCGGAGACAGCGCAATCACCGAGACTGCAGGCTTCGGAGGCTTTGCAATGGCTGCGGCACCAAGCATAGTATCCTGGGTTGGCGGTTCGGTCGCATACGCAATAGAAAATACTCAAAAAATGTACGAGATCACTCAGACCAAGAACAGCAACTTCCTCATTCCGTTCCTAGACTCACAAGGAACACCAACCGGCATCGACATTCGCAAAGTCGTAAGAACAGGAATCACACCGACAATCAACACCGGTATAGCGCATAAGAATCCTGGTGTGGGTCAAATTGGCGCAGGACTAGTGACGTTCCCAATCGAACTCTTCAAAGCCGCGCTCAAACGCTACGCGCAGAGATACAGCATTTAAGAGTCTTCCCAATGCATACCCTGCAAGCTATCCAAATTGGATCACTTGCGGCGCAAGCGGTCGAATTTTACGAAGAGTCAACTCTCGGTCACGTTATTGTCGCGTTTGCGAATTCATTTTACGTGAAGACGCTAGATAACCAGTTGCTATTTGTTACTAATCGTTCACTTCGCTCTCCAATTACCATCAACGTCGCAGGCGTGACTGACTTCAATTACTTAGTTGACCCAAGTGAGCCCGTATACTTGCGCCAGGCAAGGCTTAACAGCTCAAAACTCTCAATCGTGTTCACGGGAGTAGGAAAGAAGGAGAGATTCATTGAGAAAGTCGAATCTCCTCACTACTCGAAACTGTTGGAGGACTCAGCGCTTATCACAACAATCCTTAATGTAGTTGAAAACACCGGAAGCGTCCTGGACCCAAAACAGCACATGATTCACGACCCGATTTGCGACTTTATCAACTATGGAGTAATACCTCTCAGAGTCAAGTGGAGTCCGTCAAACTTTGCAAAGGCTGCGGAAAATATAGTTGGACTCGGACTGGGCTTCACACCATCAGGCGACGATTTCCTACTCGGCTTCCTTGTCATCTACAATTCCCTCTCGCCAGCGATTGGTCGCCCACCTATCCATCTTGAGTTCGATCAAGTGGCAGAGAGAACAAGCTGGATCAGCGCGAAGCTGCTGGACTACGCTCAACATCTGCAGATCGACGACCAATTGTTGCATTTGGTTCAATCAACGTCCAGTACACTCGATACTGTGACAGCACTCGAGACGTTGATTCCTCGAGGTCACACATCAGGAATTGACATAGTAGTCGGTGCCGTGCTAGGTCTGAGCATCGTGTGTGACATCGCTTTAGGTCAGAGTGATACCGAAAGCGTTGCGGCAAAGCTCGGCTTCCAGTAGGCAATGCCAGGTTTTTCTGAATCTCTAATAGAATCGAAGTAAGATCAGTATTCTGACCATCCCATGAACCCATCCGTACATGATAAGCATGAGGCACGCGGAGCCGGCTTTAAACATCTGACCCTTACTAGCGAAGCAATTCAGATGCTTCTACAGAAACTCTCCATCAAACTTGAATGTGAAGAAATAGCAGTTGACATGTCGCTGGGTAGAATAATCGCCACAGATGTTATCTCAACTGTCGACGTCCCGTCATTCGACAGGTCAGCAATGGATGGTTTTGCGGTTAAGGCTGAAGACACTTACAGTGCATCCTCCTCCACACCAATCGCTTTACGATTAGTAGATGAGTTGCATATTGATGACATCCCTAAAACGGAGTTGGAAAAGAACCAATGCATTTCGATAGTGACCGGAGCCCAGTTGCCGGCAGGTTCGAACGCGGTTATCATGGTTGAGTATACAAAACGATTGGATGATGATATGATTGAGATTTATTCAGAAGTTCGACCTGGAGAGAACGTGTCTCGCCTTGGCGAAGACGTGTCTAAAGGCACGGTTGTTCTCAGAAGCGGAACAAGGATTCTTCCACAGGACATCGGAATGTTAACTGCACTCGGAAAACGGCAAGTGTCCATCATACGAAAACCGCGAGTTGCAATCGTATCCTCCGGAAGCGAATTACAGGATCATGTTAGTCCAACGGGAAAAATCGCTGATGTAAATCGTCCAATGCTGATTGCAGCCTGCCAGAACTTGGGATGTAACCCAATTGATTTAGGCATTGTAATTGACGATTATGAGGAAATTCGCGCAAGACTTCTAAAAGGGCTTCAGGTCGCGGATGTCGTCCTAGTCACTGCAGGAACTTCAGTTGGTCCCGTAGACATAGTTCCCAAAGTAATAGACTCTCTCGGCCAACCCGGAATGTTAGTGCACGGAGTCGCCATGCGCCCTTCTTTGCCCACTGGATTAGCCGTAGTAGATGGCAAACCGATAATATCACTCCCCGGTTACCCTGTCTCAGCCTACCTGGCGTTCATAGAATTCGTACGCCCACTAATCGCTCACCTCCTTCGAACTCGCCTTCTACCTCAGCCAACTGCAAGAGCAAGACTAAACCGCAGGATCCCAAATATCCTTGGATCACGGACCTACGTACGCGTAAAGGTCACCAGCCATAAAGATGGCTTAGTTGCTGAACCCGTTAGAACTTCAGGAGCGGGAATTCTTAGTAGCTTGGTTCAAGCAAATGGCCTCATCATTATACCAGAAAACGTGGAAGGATATGAGGAAGGTGCAATGGTGGACGTGGAACTTTTCCGCCCCGAGGAGAAAGCAAATTGAGCGACCGAAAAGTATTCCGCCGATTACAGCGCCTGGAAGAAGCTGACTTGGCACTTCGTAAGTTATGGAAGACGGAAGTTCATTCGGAAGAGGTCCCACTCACCCAAGCCCTAGGGAGGGTACTCGCGGTTGATGCCTCCTCGACCGTGGATGTGCCCGGATTCGATCGCGCCTCAATGGACGGTTTCGC
>CAZAGP010000007.1:0-14212 GCA_964484575.1 uncultured Candidatus Bathyarchaeia archaeon
GGCTTTGATTCCTTCATGGCCTTCATAGCTTTCGTCATTGCGATGGCGGTTGCTTTTCAGGCAATGAAGGGTTACACATTAGCTAAGGAGCGCACTCTCCTGTACCTGAACATCAGTTTTCTTCTGCTGGGGGCGGGTCTACTTGTTGATGGGCTAGCTAACTTGATCGTTCTTCTAGGCCATTTTCACAGAGCTCTCCTCTATCTACCACGCGTCGGGTATACGATCAATTTTCTCGCTCAGTTAGTCGCGTACGTTATTCTGGTTGTCGTATACCTACAGCAGGCGCATTCCACAGGAGGACAAATTGCTGCGGCAGTACTACCCATTGCACTGCTCGAGACCAACCCGTTTACCGAGCTTATCCTAATCTTTCTACTCGTCTACATCTCGGCGCAAACTGCGATAAATTACAACGTAAGCAAAACAACAAACTCATTACTTGTGTTTGGCGCTTTCGCATCATTGGCCCTAGCTCACGTGTTCTTCCTCTTATTCACGGTGGCATTGATCTTCTTCCCGTTCGCCTACATTTGCCAATTGTTCGGATTCCTCTTGTTACTGGGAATGTTGTTTAGGGTGAACCAGACTCAATGAACCCTGACGGGCAGGCACCGGCAGGCAAGCCAGTCAAGTACAGATCACAGCTCAGAATCTACGTGGACATAATGAGAGTTATTCAACGAGAGGAGAATGAGGCTAAGCCAACACGAATTCTCTACGGAGCCAACTTATCGCATGACAGGCTCGTGAAGTATCTCGAAGAGTTGAAGGCGTTGGGAGTGATTCAAGAGTTTGGGTTGGATGAAAAGGTTTACGGCCTCACTCAGAAGGGCATAGAGTTCCTAAACGACTTCAGAAAGGTCGAAGCATTTGCAGGAGCTTTCGGTTTCAAAATTTGACGTCGCGTTAAAGTAGTAGCGAAGTCCGTCAATATGGGCAGGATGTCAGATGCCACGATACTCGCACGTCCAGCAAATCGTTGAGCAGACAAAGAAGCCGGATTGGTTGCGAGTTAGAGCTGCGACCGGTAAGAATCCCGAAACAATTCGGACAATACTTCGTGCTCATAATCTTCACACGGTATGCGAGGAAGCTCATTGCCCTAACGTAGGTGAATGCTGGGGTGGAGGTACTGCGACGTTCATGCTCATGGGTGATGTTTGCACGCGTGGATGTCGCTTCTGCATGGTGAAGAGCGGGAATCCTAAGGGAGAGTTAGATCTGCTTGAACCCATAAAGATAGCCCGAGCAATTGCTGAACTCCAATTGAAGTATGTGGTTATAACCTCCGTGGACAGAGACGATCTGCCTGACGGTGGAGCTGAACACTTTGCATCTACTATTAGGACGATCAAGAAGCATGATCCGAATGTTGTCACCGAAGTCTTGATACCTGATTTCCGCGGGGATCAAGGCTGCATTCGGAAGATTGTTAACGCAAAGCCTGAGGTAATTGCGCATAATATTGAAACAACTGCCCTACTCACGTCGAAAATTCGTGATTCCCGAGCAACTTACAAGCAATCCCTCCAGGTGCTCGAATCAATCAAGGAATTTGATCGAAAAGTCTACTCGAAAACTTCGATCATGCTAGGTCTCGGTGAGACTGAGGAAGACATCATCGATACGATGAGAGATCTGCGGAAAGTTGAAGTTGACATTCTAACGCTTGGTCAGTACCTAAGTCCGTCTAAGGGTCATATACCTGTCACTGAGTTTGTGTCAGTATCGCGGTTTGAGTACTTCAAGAAAGTTGCTGATGAGATGGGATTTCTCTACGTGGCGTCTGGACCGCTCGTCCGCAGCTCCTACAGGGCCGCAGAATTCTTCATTGAAGCTTTGATCCGGCAAAGAAGAACTTGAACCTAACTGTACGATGTTGACCAACACAAAACTATCTGAATGCCGTCCATTCTAAATCGTGCTGGAAACTGTGTTGTAGGCTACTTAGTGAAGGAACGAATTACGCAAAACATGATATGACGGGAAGATATTAGATACTAAGGGTCTAGGGTTGGCGACGCTAGGCAGGGATCAAATTTTCAAGTTAATCGACGATGGAATAATTAAGATTGAGCCATTCAATAGAAGTCAAGTAGGTCCCGCGTCAATCAACCTTCATCTAGGTGATACTTTCCGTTTCTTCGAGAAGACGCGAGATGTGTTCCATATTCGCGAAGATTCAGACTATAGACAACTTACTAAGACTGTGAAAGTCGAAAGAGAGAATTATTTTCTGATCATGCCGAATGAACTCATCCAGGGTATTACGGAAGAAAACTTAACCCTCCCTTCAAGTCTCAGTGGCAGAATCGAAGGTAGGTCACGATTTGCAAGAGTAGGTCTCCTCATACATCTCAGCAGCGGATTTCTTCAACCTGGCAGCACAGGTAGGATCGTGCTGGAAATTCTTAATGTCTCGCCCCTACCGCTTGCATTACATCCGGGGACAGCGATTTGTCAGGTAATTCTTGAAGAGGCAATTGGTGCTACTCCTTACGAGGGCGCTTTCGCGGGCCAAGTGGCTCCATAGGAGCCTTCCGTGAATCATAGAATCGCTTTGAAGATCTGTTACTCTCTTAACCCTACGGAAAACATGTGTTCGAGGTCATAGTTGCTGAAACAGGCGAACGCGATCTGAGTTTTGGTCTCGACAATACCTTTGACTTTAGCAAGTTCCTCAGTGACTGTCCTCGCTAAGTCTTCAGCTTCTTTCACCCGCACGATCGCTATAATGTCATAATCTCCTGCGACAGAGTAGACTTCCGTGACGTTGGCGATACCTAATATTTCATCTGGAATTGCCGATAACCTGTCTCTCTCTACTTTGATCATTACGAATGCAGTAATCATCAGAGAATCCTGTTCCATCAAGAATCAATAAGCGTTCTTAAAGCCTACTGACTCCGATCTCGTTTTGAATGGCGTTTGCTATTTCTCTAGCTAAGCGATCGATCAATGAATTGTCTTTTCCTTCTACCATTACGCGGATTAGCGGTTCGGTACCCGACGCGCGTACGATAATACGGCCTTCTGCTTGAATGTGACGTGTCGCGTTTGTGATAACCTCTTGAATCTTCGTATTTTGATCCCAATCCTTCGTACTCCTTACGGCCACGTTAAGTTGAACCTGTGGTAGTCGCTCCATTTCGGCAGCAAGAGCGGAAAGTTTGCGACCGTTTCTCTTTACGGTTGCTAGTAATTTAATTGCGGTAATCAACCCGTCTCCTGTCGTGTTGTGATCCAGAAAAATGACGTGACCTGATTGCTCGCCTCCAATGACTGCTCCGCACTTTTTCATCTCGACAACAACATACCTGTCGCCGACTGGGGTACGTTTCAAGGTAATGTTACGTTCTCGAAGTGCCCGTTCTAATCCGTAATTTGACATCACGGTAGCCACGACTGTATTGTTCCGCAGCTTTCCAGCCCGAGCGAGATCGAGAGCTTCAATGAGCACTATCTGATCTCCGTCAACTATCTCGCCTCTTTCATCCACTGCAAGAGCTCGATCTCCATCCCCATCAAAAGCCACTCCCAAATCCGCGCGATGTGTAAGCACTGCTTTTCGTAAGTTATCCAAATGGGTGGAACCGCAGTTCAGGTTTATGTTCGAGCCGTCGGGCCGGTCGGAGATGGATACAACATCCGCACCTAACGCCGTGAACAGTTTAGGTGCAATCGAGTATGTTGCTCCGTTAGCCAAATCCAATACGATTCTTAACCCCTCCAGCGAAATATCTTCGATCTGCCTCATGTACTCCAGATATTTCGTAGAGAGAATAGGCTCACGTTTGATCGATCCGCGTGGTTTGTTTGGAAAGTGAATTTGATCATAATTCTCCACTCCGGTTTCAATCTCAGATTCCTTAGCTTCTGTAAGCTTGAGCCCATCATGTGACACGAACTTTATTCCGTTATATTCTGCTGGATTATGAGAAGCTGAAATCATCACTCCACCGTTGAATCCTGCAGTTCTTGTGAGAAAAGCAAGTCCTGGTGTCGGTATGACATCAGCTAATGAGACGTTGACACCTTGCGAGGTCAATCCTGTGCTGATTGCATCTGCTAATGCCTCACATGAGGAACGAGTATCCTCCCCAACCACTACGCTCAAAGGCCCTGAAGACCCTGAAGGGTTTTCTTGCGTTAGCATTGCTCCGAAGATTCTCCCGAGTTTGAAGCTAAGTTCCACTGTCAGGTCTTTGCCTACGACTCCGCGAATACCATCCGTTCCAAACAGTTTTTTCACGCGGGCCTCCTTCCTGACAATTGGCGAATAAGCCACAGTTAATACTAAAGAGGCTTGTTGAGGATTCCTCGGTCAGGGTTGAGTACGGATGGAGAAGCTAGAATTGTACATTCAGATCGCCAAGGTCGTTATGATGGCAATCTTTCTGATCGTCTTTCTCGCAATAGTTTTGTTGGGAAAAATGACAATCATAATCAAATGAGGCCACATTTGATCAGTCATTAGTCGCACATGGAGTTACTGGAGCAGGCACATCGTCATTGTATTGATTGCCGGGGGCAGAGCAATTTCATACGAACATGCAATCTTGTGAGCAAAGCTCGATAGCTTGTACTCCTAAGTCGTGATGCTTGTGGACGGTGAACCGCGTTTACTGCACAAAAGCATACGATTACGAGAGGGTGTTTTCATGTACGTTGGTTCGGTCCTTGGCAGCGGCATATTGGTCGCGCCGGCTATTGCAGCAGATATTGCTGGGCCGTCTTCATTACTGGCTTGGATTGTGCTATCGCTGCTAAGTTACCCCATAGGATACACCTTCGGTGCACTTGCCGCGGCTTACCCGAACGCTGGAGGGTTATCCGCGTTTGTCAAGCGTGGATTTGGTTGGACGGTTGGCACGCTTGCCGGTTGGCTTTTCGTATTCTCCTTTTTCGCTGGTTCTCCAATTGTGGCGATCATAGCATCATCGTACGTGGTTATTTCACTTGGGCTTTCGCAAGTCCTGCTCTATCCGATCGCTTTTCTGTTTATGTGTTTCACAATTCTGATCAACGTGACGGGAATTAGAGTCAGTAGCCGTGTCGAATCTTTAGTTCTCGGAACAGTAGTTGGACTACTCTTTCTTGCAGTTACACTAACTTTGCCTCACATACAGGTAAGTAACTTTACACCTTTCGCGCCCAACGGTTGGCTTGCGGTTGGAACGATTGCTGTGATAATCTTCTGGTCCTTCCAAGGTTACGAGAATGTGCCACACATGGCGGAAGAATTCAAAAATCCTCAACGCGATTTCAAACTGAGTATAGCGATTAGCGCGTTCGTAACTGGTCTTCTTTATGTTCTGACATCGTTCGCAACGATAGGAACAGCCATCTACGTTAACCAGAGCCTCTATGCTCCCGTTGCTTTGATGTTCTCACGGTCTCTCGGAGTGAGTGCTGCAGTCATCACCCTTTTCCTTGCTCTGACGACGTGTTTCGGAACGATGAATGCCTACAGTATCGGAGTTTCTCGCTTAGTGTACGCTCTATCCAGAGATGGAAGCATGCCTGCTTCTCTTTCTACTCTGAATAGTCGTCATGCACCAGCAAGGGCTCTAATAGTACTCTTCACCGGCTCAGCCATTAGCCTAAGTTTAGATGCTTTCATGGGAGCAAGGCTTGATCAACTCTTCCTGCTTTCCGGCGCAGGATTCATGGCATTGTACATTCTTGGATCAGCGTCTGCTGTTAAACTATTGAAACTCCGAGGAGTTCTCAAAATCTTCCCATACCTGACCCTATTAGTGTCCCTAATCGTCTTCGGATTCGTAGGCAGATACGTCCTATTTCCAGTATCGATTTCGATTATAGCTATACTATGGACGAGATGGAAAGGACATATGAGAATATCCTCGTGATCTCGCTTCTAGACGTAGCCATGATTGTAGCTGCCGAAAGGATTCGAGCGTGTACGCGCCAAGCAAAGGCTTAGATTGAGACCGTGAACAGAAATATGTGATTGCTTTGAAGTTCATCTACACAGGCATACATGTATCAAATTTGGAGAAATCTGTCGCTTTCTATACGAAATCTTTGGGCATGAGATTACTATTCAAAACCGAAATCAAAGAAACAGGCGGTAAGGTTGCGTGGCTTAAATCCAAAGGATCGCGCCAAATTCTTGAATTGAACTGGTATCCAAGAGGTTACCGGTATGGAGGGAGGACCGGTTTGGACCATTTAGCCTACGAGGTTGATGATGCAGTCAACGAGTACGAGAAGTTCTCGAAAGGTAACAGAGGAGCAATCGAACCCTTCAAGGAAGGTAAATGGTTATTGGCATACGTTAGAGATCCTGACGGAAACTGGATTGAGCTAGGAGAGCGAATTAGGAAGAGGTCAAGTAGTCGAGTCGACGTTCAACGAGTGTGCGCGCCTAGTTAGATGGTTTTCTCGAAGATGTAACAGTGATTTCCCCAGCTGTCGACCCTAAGGTCACATTTCAACGCGGCAGTGAGTAGCCGACGGTCATAGGGTAAGTAGCCTCCAACCCACACTGCTCCCAGATTTCTCGCTTTCATTAGGATAAGACGCATCGATCTAACTGGATCGCCTTCCAGCAAGGAGAAACTGCAGGATAGCCTATGAAAGCTTCTCTCAGGTTTGGTTAGGACGAACGTCAGGTCTTTGTCGGAGTATAATTCGTGTTTTCTGCTTATCTTTTCGATGAGTGCTACGCTAGCTCTAACGAACTGCCACTTGTAAGCGAAGTATCCTCCGGTCTTCGAGAGATACCGCGAGCCGAGGGTTCTTCTCGTCAAAACCAAATCACTCGTTAAGTGGGAGTTCTTGTCACGCGTTCTGGATCTGAACTCGTGCGATACGTGCATCGCTTCGCAAACTCTATGAAATCCCTCTCTCTCACAAGCGCGTATGGCTGCACGATTTGCCGATAATGTCCACAGACGTAGCGTATTAATGCCGCGTTCTTCTCCCCTCTTGGCCAATTCACGTTGAAGAGCTCGAGCAATCCCTAGACCTTGCCAATCGGGGTCCGTTCGTGCCATGCTCAGCCATCCGCTGCCGTCGATACACTCATCGAACCTGGTCATTCCCACCAACTGCTCGCCAACCCAAGCCAGAAATAGCCCTCGATCTGTTATGGCCTCATCCAGAATGCGCAGAACATAATCGTTCGAGCCAACGGCCCTTCTGCAGAGTCGACTTACCGCTTTGTAATCAGATTTTCTAGCAACACTGACCTCTACAGGAAAATCAGCCTCTGTCATACAATTTCAATTCATAGCTACATGGACGAAGACTTTGGCGTCGTTAACCAGATTGTCAATCGTGCAGTATTCGTTTGCTTGATGGGCCAAGTCATCTAGGGTGGACCAAACAGCAGTATCGATGCCCTTTCGCCTGAAGTATAAGCCAACTGTCCCTCCGCCGATTCCAATGGGTTTGCCTTCAGTGCTCCGCAAATCCTTCAACGCTCTTACCAGTTTCTGAACAACTTCGCTATCAACGGGCGTAGGTTCAACGTTCTCTTCAATTTGGACTGGTATTAATTCAATTTGCGCGCCGGTATCCTTCTCTACCTTCGACTTCATGGTTTCAATGTCTCTCATCACTTCCGTCAACTTATAGCGTGTAAGAATTCTACAATCGAAATATTGCACGTCTAAGCCTGGGACGGTGTTGATGTTCTCAACATTCAGCTCATGCTTTGTTGGCTCGAATGTGGAGATTGGAGGGTCGAAGAGTTCGTCCGCCCCCGCGTACTTGGAGTGCAACAGCTGATCTATTTCTAAGGCGAACTTCATACCTATTCGGTGAGCGTTCAACCCCTTATATGGTAGAGCTCCGTGAACTTGTTTTCCTCTTGTAATTATCTTCAACCAGAGAATGCTCTTCTCTGCAACTTCAATGTCCCTACCATCTTTACTACCTGTGTCAGGAACGATGGCCATGTCCTGGGGCTTGAACACATCTTTCTCAATGATTGGAATCACACCATACTTGCTCCCTGTTTCCTCATCAGACACGTAAGCGAAGCCCACGTTGATGGTTGGCCTAATCTTCAAAGTTTTCAGCGCTTTGAATGCGAACAGCGTGGAGACAACGGCCTGTCCGTTATCCTCAGACCCTCTACCGAAGATCTTTCCATCTTTGACAACAGGGTCATAGGGGTCAGTGTTCCAGAAATCGCGTGAGCCTTCCGGAACTGTGTCTAGATGGGCTGCGAACCATAGTGTCCTGCTTTGGTTCGCTCCTTCAATCATGGTTGTGAGGTTGACGCGAACACCTTGTTTTACTCTGTTATCCGGAAAATCGTACCTTGTGACTTTGGCTCCGAGATTCTCTAGCCATTTCTGTACAAAGATTGCGCGTTCATATTCGCCATTTCCTCCGTCGTCAGGGTTGACTGCTTTTATCCTTAGCATATCCACCATGAATTGGACCATTTCTTGTCTGGAGTTGTCGATATTCTCTAATGCGGCTCGTAGGGACATGTGCGTTCACTGACTTGACCGTAAGTGGGCTACATAAAACTTGACTGGTTCAGCGTAAATATTCGAGACGTATCTCAAGTAGCTGGCTTGAATCAGGTGATTAACGCATTCAGCTTAGAATCGTTGCGTCGTCGGGTTCGCCCTACGGATTCTGTTCCGGTATTGGCGAGAGATCTTCCTGATGCTGCAGTCGCCGTTATAATAAGATCATCATCACGTTTAGGTTATTCGCTTCTTCTGATTCGGAGAATTGAAAGGCGGGATGATCCTTGGTCCGGTCAGATAGCTTTCCCGGGTGGACACTGGGGTCCGGGGGATAACTCATTTTTGGAAACTGCCATAAGAGAGACCAATGAAGAAGTGGGCGTATCATTGCGGAATCATTACGTGCTGGGAGTCCTACCACTAGTGTACGCGCGTACGCGCAGAACTAGAGTCGCCCCGTTCGTCTTCACCTTGAAGAAGAAAGTCAAACTTCATCTAAACAAAGAGGTCGCGGATGCTTTTTGGGTCCCCATCCATGAGTTAGAGATAAGTAAGGTTATGCGACGCAAGGTTCCAGTCACCCCGATCATGGTGGATTCATATGTTATAGGCGAGAAAGTCATCTGGGGGCTTACGTTCAGAATTATCCGGTTATTGCTGGGTGAGAACGGTTCATAGCTTAGCGAGAATTTGGAATATTTCGCCTAGCGTCCTTATCTCGTATTTAGGTTGGCTACCTCTCTTCTTGTCTAGTTTTGCTTCTCCTTTCCTCAAACGAATTACGGTCAACCCTGCTCGGTTAGCAATGTCTAAAACATCTAGGTTGACGTCAACGATGGCTGCATTTGAGGAGTGTGCTCCTAGATCATCTAAGACTCTTCTTATTGATGATTCCGACAAGTGTTCGAGCTTCAAGTCTTCCGAAGTCACGACGGAATCGAACAGATATTGTAGGCCTAGGCTAATCAGCTTCTGCCATTGCTTGACTGATTTCCCTTCTGATGCGACGCCAAGTTTGTACCGTTGATCTCTGAGTTTGAGTAGGGTGGGAACAGCATCAGAGTAGGGTTTAAGGTAGACAGGGCTTGTGCTTCGATAGGCTACTACTCCAGCGGCCACTACTTGCGGTTTCCAATCCAACCTCAACTTTTCTAAGAGCTTATCAAAATGTTTCGTGTTGTCCGGGCCGACGACTTTGACGATCTCTTCCAAAGTACGATAGCCCGTTTCCACGTCTACTGGGAGGCCGGCTTCGATCATTGCTTTTACCGCACTAAGACGGGCGTTTGAACTCTGTAATGTCGCGTCATAGAGCACGTCATCGATTCCGAATATGATCGCTTTCAATCTCGAACTCACACAACCACTTTCCTTAATTTTGTAGGTTGATCAGGGTTCAATCCTCGTGAAACGGAAGAATAGTACGCGAAGAGTTGGAGCGGGATAACATAGCTCACAGGTTGATAGATCTCGTTAACTCCAACCGGGATTCCGATCGCATCACTCCCCCTAACTGCTGTATCCGGTCCAACTATTATAGTGGGCGCCCCTAGCCGTTTGAATCTGTCTGCTAATTCGACGGATTCCTCAGACAACTCGTGTTCGAGGATAACGACTGGAGTTCTCTCATCCACAAGCTGCATGGGGCCATGCAGGAATTCTCTGGTTGCGAAGCCCTCGGCGTAGACGTTGCAGCTTTCCTTCAGCTTCAAAGCTCCTTCCAGAGCTGAAGCGTAATTAGCTCCACTTCCGAGAAGGAAAAGAAAATCGCGATCGCGAAATTCAAACGCGAGATCTCTGCATTTCTTCTCACATTTCTGAAGAGTTTGGTCAACTAAGCTAGGTATTCTGCTGAGCTCCCCTTTCAACTCTTCACGTTTCGTTAGGGCCGTAACAAACTCGTAAGCCACGAGCAGCGTTGCTGTAAAGCTTTTTGTCGCAGTTACCGCGTTTTCCTTTCCTGCCTGAGCTGCGATTGAGTAGTCAGCGAGTCTTGCAAGCTTGCTGCAAGCATCGTTCGTTATCGCGAGAACTCGCATCTTGGAAAGCTTCGCTGAATGTGCGGCGCTTAGTACGTCTCGACTTTCCCCGGATTGTGAAATCGCAATTAACCAAGTGCCCGTATGGTGCTTGACCCTGCCTGTCCAGGATGAGAATTCGGACGCGGGTAGCGTGCTTGAAGGGTAATCTGTCATCCTTGAGACAATGTAGTTAGCAGCGATACAAGCGTGATAACTTGTACCACTTCCCGTGAAGTAAATCATCTTGATGCCGCGACTGTTTCTTTCGGCGATTGACGCGGCTTCTGCATTAGTCTGATCAAGCGTTCTTCTCAATGCTAGAGGTTGCTCATGAATTTCCCTTAGCATCTTATGATCGAAACGTTTCTTCTTCAAGTTGACTTCAACTCGACAAGGACAGCTGCTTTCTGGACCTCAAGCACTGTCAGAGGACCAACCTTAATCATAACTCTGATGTCGGGAAGAACTTGCGTCATGTCGACTTCGGACAATTGATCACATCATGTAAGCGTCATGATTGTACTTCATTTGATGTGAAAGGACACATATGTATTTCACGCACATTTCATACGAAACGCGATCTTCGTTCATTTTCTGTCGGTAGGATCGGAATTGATGGCACGTTTAAGAATATTCAGCTCTTTTAGTTCACACTAGAGCGTGAAACCTTCTTTCCAAGCACGGTAACTACGGCGACCGCTTAAGTACAATGGAATCTCAGCTCCCATCGAGGTTTGTCTGGTCTTGGCAATGAACGTGAATGTTTCCGAGCAGAGAACCTCGACTGTAACGAGCTGGCAAGAAATCCTAACTCACTTGCTGAAACCAACTTCGCCCAG
This sequence comes from uncultured Candidatus Bathyarchaeia archaeon, assembly GCA_964484575.1. Taxonomy (GTDB): domain Archaea; phylum Thermoproteota; class Bathyarchaeia; order 40CM-2-53-6; family 40CM-2-53-6; genus FEN-987. The sequence continues at coordinate 11,320 of CAZAGP010000007.1, forward strand.
CAATCCAACTGTATTGGTTGGTGTTGGTCACCCACTTCGCGGCGATGACTACGCGGGAAGTCTAATCGCTAAAGAATTGAAGAAGACAACTAACTATTCGCGAAAAGGTTTGTACATCTTCGATGCTGAAGACGACGTAGAGGGCGTGATATCGAAATTACGCAAATTGCACCCGAAACGCATCGTATTCGTAGACGCGTGCGACATGAAGATGAGGCCAGGTGAGGTTAAACTTCTATCAATAGATGTTACGAGTTACTCGTTCTTTACAACTCACGGTATTCCGCTGAAACTTTTGGCACGGCAGTTACTGCCTGAAACCGAGGCATGGTTACTCGCTATTCAACCTGAATCCTTCGGATTGATCGGTCTCTCAACCGAGATGAAAGAGACAATTAAATCCGTTATCGAATTTATAGCATCAAGTTTGAAGGAGATGAATTGACACATGCTTGAGAAATTGACGAATTGGTCGAGAAAGCGATCTCCATGGGTCTTTCACATTAACGCCTCTTCATGTAACGGGTGCGATATTGAGATAGTTGCCAGCCTGATGCCCCGATATGACATTGAACGGTTCGGCGCTGTCCTAGTCCCAAGCCCGAAACATGCGGACGTGCTACTAGTTACTGGCGTCGTGAATGCTCAAACAGTGGATCGTTTGAGACGAGTTTACGAACAGATGCCAGAACCCAAGCATGTGATTGCTATTGGAGCCTGCGCGACCTCGGGAGGGGTCTTCAAGGGATGCTACAATGCAGGGCAAGGTGTTCAGGACGTCGTCCCAGTGGACATGTACATACCTGGTTGTCCGCCTCGGCCAGAGGCGATCATGTACGGTGTTATGAAACTGCTGGGAGAAGTGAAGTGAAATGAGCGAACTTTTCCCGCAACAGGTCGGAAGGTATGCGGAACAGGCAGGTAGCAAACTGACAACGACGCACAAGAACGAGAACGTAATCGAAGTCACGCAGGAAAAGTTGAAAGAATTTCTAGGTCACCTTGTGAATGACCTTAGCACACGCCACCTGATGACTATCACAGGCCTGGATCTCGGGCAGAATATTCAGATCATCTACAACTTCTCTCATGAACGCGATACCGTCCACGTCAAGACCAATGTTCCCAAAACGAAACCAGTGGCACTCTCAATAATCGACATTGTGCCAGGCGCGATCCTGTACGAGATGGAGGTTCATGACATGTTAGGTGTCTATTTCACGGGGAATCCATGGATGGACCGCAAACTTCTCTTACCTGACGAATGGCCATCCGATCTTCCTCCGCCACTTCTGAAAACGTCAAGAGCAGACGAAATTCGAAAACGGCTGGATCTAGGAGTGGCAAAGCAATGAGTGCTCAACCGGAGAAGCCGCAACGGAGAGAAGAATCAGCCGGATTAATTGAGTACTCAACGGAAAGTCTCGTCCCGTTCGGGCCAATTCATCCAGCGTTGAAGGAGCCTGAATACTTCAAACTCGTTCTCGAAGGCGAACGAATAGTAGACGTCATTCCAAGAGTCGGCTACGTCCATCGTGGGCTTGAGAAAGCTTCCGAGTCACGACCCTGGATTCAGAACATGTACATGTTTGAGAGAACTTGCGGAATCTGCAGCTTCGTCCATAGTGTCTGTTACGCTCAAGCTGTCGAAGGCTTAACAATGTTCCAAGTCCCAGCACGGGCAAGATTCCTGCGAACGATAATCCTCGAGATGGAACGCATTCACAGCCACCTACTCTGGGTCGGATTGATGGGACACTGGGCTGGATTTGATACGCTCTTCATGTGGGTGTGGAACGACCGTGAAGTTGTTTTGGATCTGGTGGAAGCCATCTCAGGTAATCGAGTTCACAAATCAATGAACACGCTCTGCGGCGTCAGAAAAGACATGCCAGAGAACATGGAAGATCGAATCATTGAACGAATGAAGTACCTCACGGATCGAGCCCGCTACTATCGCGACGTAATCGACACTGAAGAGACTATGCTTGCCCGGACAGAAGACATTGGCAGAGTTACCGCAGATACAGCTGAGAAGCTGTGCGCAGTTGGCCCGATGGCTCGGTATGTCGGAATGAGACGTGACGTCCGATTGAACGATCCGTATGCGGCCTACGACGAGGTGCCGTTCGACATAGTGACAAGAAACGAAGGTGATGTTCACGCCCTTCTAAGGCTTCGACTGGATGAACTTGTCGTCTCCGCGAACATAGTCAGCTACGCCGTGAAACATCTTCCGGATGGACCTATCAGGATCAAGATTCCACCCACAATTCCGGCTGGTGAACACTCATCCCATTGCGAAGCTCCGCGAGGTGAAATATTCTACTTCGCCAAATCTGCGGGTGGTCGTACGCCGGAACGCGTAAAATCGCGACAGCCCACCTTAGCAAATATACCAACTGCCCTTGAGATGCTCAAAGGACAAACACTTGCCGATGTCCCAATTGTCCTAACAGCCATTGACCCGTGCTTCGGTTGCATGGACCGCATGTCATTCTTTGATATAGACAGCAACAAGAAATGGACATGGTCAGGCGAGCAGCTTAGGCAGTACGGCATCAACAAATACTTCCCGGAACGCGCCAAGAGGCAGTTGCACGGTCAGAAGTTTTCATCCGCTGGACTAGGTTTCAAGGAGAAATTCTAGTTGCCTAAGAAACAGATTGGCTCCGCCATACCTGAAATGTTCCGCGAGATGCTTGAGAAACCGTCAACGGAAGCGTACCCGTTCAAGCCAATTATTGTACCTGAGAGATTCCGCGGGAAGTTGGACATAGACCCGGCGAAGTGCACAGGATGTTCGGTGTGTTCACTGGTTTGTCCTTCGTCAGTAATCACAATGGTGGATATGGGTATACGAAAAGTGGCTGACCGCGAGCTGAAGGTCCGT
>CAZAGP010000008.1:0-3609 GCA_964484575.1 uncultured Candidatus Bathyarchaeia archaeon
TAGTTGTAACTACGGTTGTGCCGTTGAACTTGAAGCCTGGAATTTCCATTGGGCGGGTTCCTGTGGCGATTACTGTGTTCTTGGTCTCGATAGTTTCAGTTCCTGAGGCTGATTTCACCTCGATGAGGTTAGGGCCGTTGAATTTCGCGTCGCCCTTGATAATTCGTACATGATTATTCTTGCAGAGGTATTCAACCCCTGAGACGAGTCGACTGACAACGCCCTCCTTCCACGCCTGCACTTTCCCCATATCGACAGTGACGCCGGACACTTCCAAGCCTATTTGCTTCGCGGCTTCAACCCGGTTCTTCAACTTCGCGACGCGAATGAGAGCTTTTGAGGGGATGCATCCGATGTTTAGGCAGACGCCGCCAAGATTTTCCTTCTCAACAAGAACTGTATCTTTTCCAAGCTGGCCGAGCCTGATTGCCGCAACGTATCCTCCTGGGCCGCCCCCTATGACGACTACGTCCGCTTTCTGAGCCAAACACTTTCACACTTGGCTTACTCGGACGAGGCGCCTATTATGAGGATTACCTACCTTTCGCATTGCTGCAACAATCAAAAGGACCGTTGACGAGGAATCCTAGTAGCGAGGCCAATTGAAAATGTGATGAAGACGCGGTTTTGCGAGTGAGAACTAAAATTCGACTTGCAAAGATGACTGGCCGAGTGGTACTTTAGTGGATTTGTCCATGGCTTTCGGTTTGGCGGCTGCTCTCTGCTGGGGTACCTCTGATTTCGCTGCGAAGATATCTGCGGGTAAAATTGGTGGTCTCAGGACTTCACTCTTCCTTCAGTACATTGGAAGCATCTTCATCCTGCTTGTAGTGTTTCATGATCTTCACCGTCTCTGGATGTTTCCAACTGTAACTTACTTCACGCTTGGGCTGGGGGCGATTAACGCTGTGGCGTCCTACTCGCTTTTCAAAGGGTTTGAGGTGGGCAAGTTGAGCGTCGTTTCACCTATCGCGAGCAGTTACCCTGCTCTTTCAACCGTCCTAGCGGTTTTACTGTTGAATGAACACGTATCGCCACTTCGGGGAGCGGCTATATTCGTTATACTTCTGGGAATTGTGCTGGTCTCAATTCAACGCTCAGGTCAGAGATCTGGCCAGAGACTCGCTGCAGGAGTCGGATACGCCATTGTCGCATTTGTCACTTTAGGTTTCATGTTTTGCGCTTTGAAACTGGTGGTTGGTGAGCTGGGTGCTTTTCTGCCCGTGTTATTGTTGCGCGTGATGAGCGCGACTATTCTAACCGGGGCGGTTATCTTGACGCCTAGGCAGCACGCGAGCTGGAGAAGCTACTTGCCTATAGTTTTCGTAGTCGGAATCGTGGATACTCTAGGCAACATGACTTACAACCTAGGAATTATCGGGGGTGCAGTTTCAGTGGTAACAACCCTTTCCGGGTTATTCAGCGCGGTTACTGTCATTCTTGCTTTCATTGTGCTGAAGGAGCGGTTGGCTGCCCATCAAGCAATTGGGTTTCTAGCGATTTTGGTGGGAATATCAATTATTGGGTACGCGGTTTGAATCTGCTCTACTATACTTTGTAAGGACTTCGCCGAGAAACTTCATAGAGATATTTCCCCCGCTGATGACGACTGTTATTTGCTCTTTCAGCTTTCGACGTTTCATCTTAAGGAGTGCTGCTATGGCTGCTGCAGATGAAGGTTCAATTACTAGGTGACATTCCTGGAGGACGGTGAAGACGGCTTTCTCAATCTCCTCTTCCGTAACTAGCTGTATTTCATCTACGTTCTCCCTGGTTATTGCAAAGGTCAGGGAGCCTGGCTCACGCGTTGCTAAACCGTCTGCGATTGTTCTAGTATCTGTCAACCGAACTATCTTGCCTGTTTGAATTGACTGGAGCATGGATGACGCCTTCTCAGGTTCCACGCCTATCATCCTCGTGGACGGTTTCAGCTTCTTTACGGCTAATGAGATTCCGGAGATTAATCCTCCTCCACCGATGGGCACTATGACAGTGTCAACGTTCGGTAGATCCTCAACGATCTCTAACCCTATGGTACCTTGGCCTGCAATTATGTCAACATCATCAAATGGCGGAACGAAAATGGCTCCGGTGCTCTTCTGAATTTCCAACGCTTTGCTCGTGCGCTCATCATGGAAGAGACCGTGTTTGACGACGACTGCTCCGTAGTCTTTGATGGCGTTCACCTTCTCCTCAACTGCGCTTGTTGGCACAACTATGGTTGCTTTGCTGCCAACTAGATGCGCTACGTAGGCGACTGCTAATCCATGGTTTCCTGAAGAGGCTGCGACGAAGCCGCGTTTGCGTTCCTCGGTTGATAGTTGAAGAATCTTGTTTGTTGCTCCTCGTATCTTGAAGACTCGAATTGGTTGGAAGCTTTCGAGTTTGAGATACACGTCGGAGCCGGTGATCGCGCTTAAGCGGGGGCAATGGTAGAGTGGAGTTCGATAGGCGATTTTGAATATTCTCTGTCTTGCGCGTTGAATGTCATTCAGGGTTACTGAATTCTCCATTACTCTTCTCCTAATGGTTATGCTATGTTGCGTCCGAAATGTCGTTGGACGCGTGGCTGGATTAGGAAGTAGATCAGCACCGTGCTCGCAATTAGGTAGATGCCTCCACCAACTGTTGGCCTTACGAATAGTAAGAAGATTGAGAAAATGATGCCAAGCACCGCTAACCCGATGCTTCCCATCCACGCCCAAGTCTTTCCAGCCCAGATGCCGAATGCAAAACAGAAGCTTAACGCTGCTAGAATTATCATGAAGGAACCAGCCCACCAGGTTCCATTCGCGTGCTCGTGCCTTTCGACTCCGCCAAACAGGAGTAGTGCGCCGAGCAGGACTTCAAGTATGACAAGGACGATGATGCCGCTCGCCCTACTTTGCTGAGACAAGTAGCTAAGCCTTCTCTTGGGATAATAATTCGCGAATCTTCGCCGCCAGTTTCGCTCGTTCAGCCTCATCCTTACTTGAAATCCATAGGAGTTTGAGGTGGAAGATATCGTTCTCTCTTGAGGCCATGAATGGTGTCGCCTGCATCCGTCTATTAGTGTTGGTCACAGTCAAGGTCGGGAAATATAACTTTAGATTATTCGCCGTAATGCGGGCGAACTCTTTTCTTGTGTTACACGTTTGGAGCTTATGCGAGGGTTGAGTGTTGAGGCGAGAATTACCTTGTCCGATCTCAATCCTCTACCGACGGCCTCCTCACCCTGTTTCGAAATATCCAGGTCTACTCCTTAAGGCCACAAGGCTATCTTTGACGATTCAAAGTCGTCTCAATCTTGCGCAACCTCGCCGAGTCGCAGGCAGAATAATAGCTGCCAACGGGTACTCGGCGATTTGGTTCGTGTTCAAAGACAAATGGTTTGATGTTGGAAAGTTTTACGACGAGTCAGGGCGTTGGCTTGGCTATTACTGTGACATTGTTAAGCCAATTAGACGGTTAATGTCGGGGGCGAGCACGAGCATTCTAACGGACTTGTTTCTGGACATTTGGATAGATTCTGATGGTGAAGCATATGTTCTTGATGAAGATGAATTAGAGGAGGCTGTACGGCAGAGCTTCATCTCCAAGAGTCTGGCTGCGAAAGCCCGATCACAAGTA
>CAZAGP010000009.1:0-8760 GCA_964484575.1 uncultured Candidatus Bathyarchaeia archaeon
GGGCGAAAACTCTCCAACGATTCTGGAAGCAGCTAGGGAAACTAAGAGCTCTGCGGAGCTTCATGAGATCCGCGATGTCGGAAACCGAACTACGAGAGTAATCGAGAAAGTGCTAGCTAAATTAAGATCTGCCAAGCGCAGGCGTGGGAGTCTAGTGTCGGACGGAGAAGTCGCTACAGTAGGGACTGTGAAAAGATTCATCTCGATTCAACTTGCAGAGGGAGGACTCACCGCCCCCGAAGGTACGATCTTTGCAGTAGGTCCGTCATCTGCCGACCCACACAATAGCGGAGTTTCAAATGCGAAGATCAAAGAGCACAGGCTCATAGTCTTCGACATCTTCCCGCAATCCGAGTCAGGCTACTGGTTCGATTTGACGCGAACCTTTGTCATCGGTAGACCCGATAAGCGAGCACAGCGTCTCTATCAGGCTGTCCAAGAGGCGCATGATGCGTCCATTGGAATCTTGAGAGACGGCCTCCCTGCTAAGTTAGCAATGTCACAAGCCTGTGACATAATTGAAAGCCATGGATTCAGGACCGTCCGAGACATCTACGACGGAAAAGCCCGTGAGCTCCGTGCTGGATTCATTCACTCCCTTGGCCACGGTGTTGGACTCACGATTGGAGAGAGACCTTACCTGTCACTTCAGAACATGTCCTCCCTCAAGACTGGGAGCGTAGTCACAGTGGAGCCTGGTGTGTATGTACCGAAATATGGCGGCGTCAGAATTGAGGACACAGTTCACGTCACTGATAAAGGATGTGAGACACTTTCGAAGACCCGAAAAGAATTTGAGCTTTACTAACCTCAATGCATACTATGGATACGGTTGTCGTCAACGTCAGAATCCCTGAAGGCCTCAATGCAATCCTTGGACAAAGCCATTTCATCAAAACCGCGGAGGATCTATTCGAGGCTCTCGTTAATGCTGTCCCAGGCATTAAGTTCGGTCTAGCTTTCTGTGAATCCAGTGGACCTTGTCTCGTTCGAGTTGAAGGTAATGACGAGGACCTGAAGCAACTCGCTTCTCGAACGGCGCTTGAGTTATCGGCAGGCCATACGTTTATCATCTTTATGAGAGACGCGTTTCCAATCAACGTACTTGATAAGGTGAAATCGGTCCCGGAAGTCTGCAACATCTTCCTAGCAACAGCTAATCCGTTTCAAGTGATTCTTGCTCAAACGGACCAGGGGCGGGGAATTCTCGGAGTCATCGACGGTTTTGCGTCAAAGGGTATTGAGACGGACAAGGACATTAAGGAGAGAAAAGTGTTTCTTAGAAAAATAGGTTACAAGCTTTCAGGCTGATCGTTCACCTGCATGTTTCAGGTGCCATCTTACTCCGTCGGCTGAATCCTCAACTATGATTCCGAGTTGGTGAAGAGAGTTTCGAATCATATCGGAAGTCTCCCAGTCTGCTTTCTTCCTGGCGTCGTCTCGAATTGAGAGCACCATGCTAAGAAGGCTTTCGAACGCGTTTTCAATTGCCGTTCCTTTTGACTGCAGGATCCCGAAGACGTTGCCGAAGTAGGAAAACAAGTTCAAGACTTCTACGACCAGTTCTCGATTCAAGTCGTGAATTGCGTATGGCTCGACGTTCTTAGCGAAACCTATCATCGCTGCTAGGGCACGTGGTGTATTAAAATCATCATCCATCGCCTCGTCAAATTGGGTTTTGGCTTGGGATATGAGCTCGCGTAATGAGTTTGCCGTAGGCTCTGATGCTTGCTTTGATGTAGCAAGTAAACTTCTGAATTGATTGTACACTGTGCGCAGTCGCTCCAGGATCTGATCAGCCTGTGCAACGTGATTTTCGTCGAACTCAAGTTGGCTCCTGTAGTGGCTTGAAGCGAAGGATAACCTCAATGCTTCTTCATCATGCTTTCTGAGTGCGTCTTTGATTGTTATGAAATTGCCCATGGATTTTCCCATTCGAGTTCCTCTTACCGTTAGCAGCCCGCTGTGTATCCAGTATTTGACTAACGGTTCGATGCCTGTCGCAGCTTCAGCCTGAGCTATCTCAGCTTCGTGATGTGGAAATATGAGGTCAAGACCACCGCCGTGCAGGTCGTATGACGCTCCAAAGTATGTCGTGGTTATTGCCGTATCCTCGATGTGCCAACCAGGGCGTCCTCTACCCCATGGGCTATCCCACGCAGGTTCTCCAGGTTTCTGACTCTTCCACAACGCGAAATCTACGACGTTCCTCTTCCTCGGATCTGGGTCAACTCGATGCATTATTAGCTGGTCGATGTCTTGACGCGATAGTTTGCCGTAGTTAGGAAATCTCGAGACATCGAAGAAAACATCACCATCGACCTGGTAGGCAAATTGCTTGTCTATGAGCGTTGAAATTTGAGCGATAATCTCGGGGATGTGTTCAGAAGCTCTTGCGTACAGGCTCACACTATTGATGCCAAGCGCTTGCATATCCTCAAGGAATTCTGTTCTGAATCTGTCAGCCAGAATCAAAGGGTCCTGGCCGAGCTCGTTAGCTTTGCTGATGATTTTATCATCAATATCAGTTATGTTCACCAAGTAAAATACGCTGTATCCCTTCGCCCTAAGATATCTAGCTATAATATCATAGGCAAGATACGTTCGCGCATGTCCTACGTGGCTTTGGTCGTAGACTGTAGGACCACACACAAACATGCAGACTCTATTTCCGTGCGTTGGTACGAACTCCTCAATGGAACGAGATTTGGTGTTGTAAACTTTCAAAATTGATAGCCTCATTTACTTAGGGGCTCACCCGGGTGAACATGTGCCGATTGAAAGAACTAGATATGGTTAGTAGATTTAAGTTAGCAAACGCGGACACCCATTACTCATGCCGCCGTTCTCTTAACCCTCCTTGTTAGTCTAATTAATATTTTCATGAAACACACTGTAACTGCCACACTTGCTGGATTAGGCTCTGGCTATACCCTTAGACATATATTGAACGGGTGGTCCAACCGTCGAAACGGATGCATTCCAGAATGGCGCAAGCGGTCCTCAAATCAGAAAAAAAGGGTGAAGAACCGATTGTTCAGCCCGAAGTCAACATTGGAACATTGGGACACGTCGACAACGGCAAGAGTACTCTCGTACAAGCTCTTACAGGAGTATGGACTGCGCGCCATTCAGAGGAACTACGACGAGGAATTACAATTAGAATCGGCTACGCTGATGCATTCATATACAAATGCTCCAAGTGTAGAAGTCCGAATAATTATACCGTTTCTAAGAAATGCCCCAATTGTGGAAGCGAAACCAAACTCAAACGCGCAATAAGCTTTGTTGATTGCCCCGGGCATCACAGCCTAATGGTGACGATGCTATCTGGCTCTGCATTAATGGACGGCGCATTGTTCGTCCTGGCAAGTAACGCTAAATGCCCACAAGCCCAAGATCGAGAACACTTACTGGCAGCAGGGAGTGTGGGAATCAAAAACCTCGTTATAGTTCAGAACAAGATCGACGTCGTCAGTAAGGAAAGAGCGATGGAGAACTTTAAAGAAATCCAGGCCTTTGTGAAAGGAACGATTGCGGAAGGAGCGCCCGTAGTCCCGATTTCCGCCCAGCATGGTACTAATGTGGATGTTCTCCTTAGAGAAATAGAGGAGAGGATACCTACTCCCAAACGTGATATGAATGCTCCCCCACGAATGTTTGTGCTCCGATCGTTTGAGGTCAATAAACCTGGTACTGAAATTGATGACCTTCTTGGCGGAGTAGTCGGAGGATCAATAGTTCAAGGAGTATTCAGAATCGGAGATCAAATAGAAATTAAGCCTGGCATCTCGATACAGGAAGGTGGAGGCCGGACAAGATATGAGCGCCTCGTTACGACTGTCAGGAGCCTCAGCGTGAGCAAGGGTAAAGTCAACGAAGCTAAAAGCGGAGGCCTCGTCGGCATTGGAACAGATCTGGACCCTGCTTTAACCAAATCTGACGCGCTTGTTGGAAGCGTTGTCGGGAAGGTTGACACGCTTCCACCCACCCTCGCGAAACTTGTTCTTGATGTTAACCTATTCGAGACGGTTGTGGGCACGGAACTGTCAGTACCCGTGGACAAGATTAAGACAAATGAAGCTCTTGTGTTGAATGTGGGCACCACTGTGACTTCTGGAATCGTCTCCTCAGCTCGCGAGGATATAGTTGAAGTTAACCTGAGGAAACCTGTCTGCGCTGAACCGAAGTCTAAGGTTGCCATAAGCAGACGAATCGCAGACAGTTGGCGATTGATAGGATTCGGCACACTGAGGGCCTAACTTTGCCCATTAAAGTGATTCTGGATTCGAATTTTCTAATGGCCCCATTTCAGTTCCATGTTGACGTTTTTGATGAACTTGAGTACCTCCTCCAGAAGAAGATAGACTTCATAGTTCCATCAGCGGTGAAACTTGAATTGACTAGTATTTCATCGCGAGGAGGTGAGGGCGCAGCTGAAGCTTCATTAGCGCTACAGCTTGCTTCGCGTTGCCGTGTCGTCGACGTAACTCTTCAGCCACAGGAAACCGTGGATGACGCTATCGTGAAGGCAGCCCAGAAATTGGCTGCTGTCGTAGCAACAAACGACATCGAACTGAAGAAGAGGCTAAGAGATATTAACATCCCAGTTGTGTACCTGCGCGATAAATCCAAGCTAGAAGTTGAAGGAATAGAGCCTGCTTACTTCTAGGGGACTCAAGCCAGTAGGGAAATGAGGAATGTTCAGATTAGTGACGGTTGAAGACATAGTTCGGATTCCGCCTCAAAGTTTTGGTCATCCGATAGACAAAGCCGCAAGAGAGCAAATTAAACTGAAATATGAAAACGTCGTAGACGAAGAGCTGGGATACGTCATACTCGTCGTTGATGTGAATGTGGATCCTGTCGGGAAGATTCTGCCCGGAGATGGTTCAACCTATCACAAAGTGAACTTCAAACTCTTGACTTTCTACCCAGAAATGCACGAGGTCGTCGAGGGTGAAGTCGTTGAAGTAACTGATTTCGGAGCATTCGTCAGAATTGGTCCGGAGGATGCTTTACTCCACGTATCTCAAATCATGGACGACTATATCTCATTTGATGAGAAACACGGTGCACTCGTCGGTAAAGAATCGCAGAGAAAACTCGGCAAAGGGGATATGGTGAGGGGGAGAATTATAGCGGTCAGCTTTCCGCGAGGCGGAGCAGGCGGTAAGATAGGTATCACAATGAGGCAGCCATTCCTCGGCAGAATTGACTGGATTGAAAGCGATGTCAAAAGGACGAAGACTGTTCATGAGGAAAAGCCGGCATGACCGAAAAAGCCTGCAAGAACTGTAGATTTGTGAGTAGTGGGTCGATCTGCCCAAACTGTAAGTCAAACAACCTCAGTGACGATTGGAGCGGACTGGTCATAATCCTAGATCCAGCAACGTCCGAAGTTGCGAAGAAGATGGGAATTAAAGCGGCAGGCAAATATGCTCTGCGAGTTCGATGAATGAGAACGGATGTCGAAATCTAAAGACTTTCTGTTAACAGACTCACTAAGGCAGCAACTCAAACAACCCTTTGGTAAATTAGTTACTGGGTCGGTACCTGAATGCAACAGCGCCATCGAAACTCTGATTCAACAAGAAGCTCCTCCCAAAGTGGTGTTAGTCGGAGATACCGTCTCGCGGAACGCTTTGGAAGCTGGGATACGCACTGACTTGATTATTGTTGACAACATGGAAATGCGGCAATCAACCCCGCCTGTTTCACTTGGCGGCAGAAAAGTATTCAAGTTGATCAACCCTCCGGGACGCATTGCCGCTGAGTCGTGGAACATTGTTTCTAGAGCGTTGAATGCTGGAGACAGTGCTATCGTAGTTGAGGGCGAGGAGGATTTACTGGTGCTCGTGGCAGCCTTAACTGCGCCCATTCGTTCGCTTATAGTTTACGGCCAACCAAAGGTCGGAATCGTTTTAGTCCGGGTTTCTTCAGAAATCAGGCATGAAATGACGCAAGTTCTAGCGCAAATGAAGGAGGCTACTTAGCCTTAACGAAATCTGTGAAGCTACATGACCCGCATGTCCATCGCTCAACTGGTGTCTTGTGAAAAGCCATTATGTTTCCACAGCGGGGACATTTGCGGTTCTTCAGTTTAGCGACCCCTTTTTGTTCATCTATTTCGTACAATTCGCTCAATCTGGATTTCGATTCTTTCTTGGTACTCACTTGGTTTTCTCCTCCGCAGTTTCAGGCTTGGATTTCTCACCAGTTGCCGGAGCTTTCGTCTCTTCTTTCACTGACTTCGGCTTCTCCGCAGTCTTCGTCTTTTCCTCCGGCTTCTTAACCTGTTCTCTTAGCTTCTTCCGTTCCTCACTGGGCAGATTTCGGATCTGAATGTGTTTGGGGACAAGCTTCTTGGCGGCTTCAGCATCATCATAAACTTGCACTTCGCAGGTCGAAGATTGGGTTCCTGTCTTTGTATCTATTTCAACGACAAACACATTCTCGGCCTTCGTGTCGTATTTGGCGGCTACTGCACTTCTCAAAGCTGTTCGTGAGGGCGAGCCCGCATTGTCATGCTCTACGTCGAGCGATAGTTCCTTTCGGCCTAGGAGTGCATTGTAAGTATCTTGCCTAACTTTGAACTCCATCTAAACTACTTCCCTTTCTTCGTCTTCTTGCCTTCTTTAAGCTTCTTGGCAGGCTTCTGGGCCGATGTGACAGGTTCCGTCGTACGTGGGGATAGTGGTTCTTCTGCGGGCTTTTCCCCAGTTACTTTCGGTTTGACTTGGGTCTCGCTTCCTTTCTTCAGGGTAACGTTGATCTGATATGTTTCGTCAGTAATTGTTCTCCCTCTGATCAGTTTACGCTTTCTTTCGCCTGACTTGTGTGATCTAAAACCTGGACCAGATGATAGCACAATGTATTTCTTCGCTCCGCCGTGGACATCGGCTCTCATAGGCACGCCGTTCTTGTCGCAGCCACCTGATATAACCACGCTTCCAGCTACGCCTAGTACGGAGCCGTCAAGTGATTCCCCTAAAGATCTTCCGATCAATGCTTGCGCGCGATTGCCCTCCAACTCGCTAACGACACACTTTCCTGTATCGGGATCCGAAACAATGAGCTTGAACTTCGCCATTACTCGACCCTTTTTTGAACCAGAGCGATACTACCGACTTGAGGCCTTTAATTAACGTTGTCAGGTGGTTAATGTTGCCTTCTTGCATGAATGCGCAGATGTGCCTTTAATTCTGCGATGCTCATGAAACCAAGTTCTTTTCGTTCGGTATCGCCTGTTTCCAGCCAAATATGTCGTGGCTTCTTGTTCTCTATCGCTTTCAGGAACTCTTCCATGGTCAATGGGGTTGCAGAATTCGGAGACTTACCTTGATAGATTTCACTTACCAGTTGGATTCGTTCACTTGAACGGAGAGCTATATTCACTGAAAAACAGGTTAGTTTGCCATCCGGAAGATGAGCTATGCCGATAGTCGTCGCCTCTTTCAGCTCTATGAGAATTACGGAAAATTGATGTATCTCGCTTAGGATTTGGAGAACGTCACTCGCAGAGATCATATCGCCATTATCCAGCCTAGCGACGACCTGATCGGAATGGTCTAGAACCCTTATCAAGTTTGGTAAAGAGTTGCAAGGACGAGCAACTAGGCAGCAGAAATGTTCATAAACGGCATATCGTTGCTTACGCTGCCAATTGGCAAATGTGCAAGTGAAGCGAATGCCAAAATCATTCTACGTTAAGTTCGAAGTGCCTAAGGAGTTGGCGGACAAAGCCTACCAACTAGTGCAAATTGCGAAGGACTCCGGCAAGATAAGAAAGGGTACCAATGAGACAACGAAAGCGATAGAGCGCGCGGTTGCAAAGCTCGTTCTAATCGCTGAAGACGTTGACCCTCCTCAGGTAGTCGCCCATCTCCCCATCTTATGTGAGGAAAGGAAGATATCCTACTTATTCGTCCCGAGCAAGTTAGATTTAGGACGATCAGCAGGGATTGACGTCGGATGCGCTGCTATCTCAGTCCTCGAGGGCGGCGAAGGCTCCAAGACCTTGAAAGAAATAGTTGACGCGACAGAGCAATTCAGAAAGGGCGGAGCTAAGACTCAGCAATGAGTGCTCCAAAGGAGCGAGCAGAAGAGGCAATAACGCCGGCCGAGGTCACGCAGATTATTGGAAGAACCGGAGTAACGGGTGAAGTCATTCAAGTACGAGTCAGGATTCTCGAGGGTCGAGACAAAGGGCGCGTCATAACCAGGAACATTAAAGGCCCCATTAGAACCGGAGACATCCTGATGCTTCGCGAAACGGAACGAGAAGCTAAGAAGATCCGATAGGAGCCCTGACGGTTGCCTAGAACCTATTCGTGCTCATTCTGCGGAAAGGATTTCCCACAAGCAACGGGACTTATGTTCGTCCGAAACGACGGCTCAATTTTATACTTCTGCTCGTCAAAGTGTCGTAAGAGTATGATGGTATACCGAAGGGACCCTAGAAAACTTAAATGGACCGCCTTTTACGGGAAGAAGGAACGAGGAAAGTAGCCGGCTTGCAAGCTGAGAAGCAGCAAGCGTTTGTCCTTCTGAAGCCTGAAAGTGTTGTGAGAGGATTAATAGGCGAAATAATCACCCGCTTCGAGCACAAAGGATTGACGCTTGCCGCAGCGAAATTGGTCAGAGTGACAGATGACCAGGCTCATAAGTTGTACTCAATTCACAGTACCAAGCCGTTTTTCCAGGAACTAATCTCACACATAACTTCCAGTCCTGTCTTTCTCATGGTTTGGGAGGGTC
>CAZAGP010000010.1:0-6919 GCA_964484575.1 uncultured Candidatus Bathyarchaeia archaeon
TTCTTGAGGAGTTCGCGCGGAGCATGATGCGCAATCGCAAGGAAAGTATTCTAGGTCCTCTAGCTTTGCCGTTCCTTGCGGAGTTAGGTACCGGTCGTTCCGTGCGAATAGCGCGTACGAAGCGGAATCGAAGACGTCACAGCCTAGGGCAACCGCCAGAGCAAACATCATGGGATGGCCGGCTCCGAAAAGGTGGAGGGGGCGGTCGGGTGGAAGATTCAGCTTTGCGGCCATTATCATCTCGACCATTTTGTCGTAGTGATATTGCTGCATAACCGTCGTGGGGCTCCCGAGCGCGTGGATTTGAAAGTTCAACTTGGCCATCTCACGTGCCGAATATGAGATTAAGTCAGGATAGATGCCCCCTTGAACTGGTCCGACCCATAAGATGTCTCTGCGCGTGATGACTTGCTCAGCTTCTTTTGCTCGACGTAATGTTTCGTCGACCGTCCATTTTGCACGTAGTTTAGTCGCGGTCGAATCTGTTGGAATGTCGAGGATGACGGCTATGTCGCTATCGAGCTTCTCCTGAAATCGGATTATGCTGGCTGGGTCGACTTCGACGTCTCCGTACTGAAGTATTTGATATGCACCCGAGTCGGTTTCAATTACTCCGTCAAAATCCAACATTTCATGAATGTTTTGTGGGTTTTCTTTGAACCGGCGCCAGACCAGGTAAGAGTTCGTGATTACAGCTTCATACCTGAAGGTATCTCGGATCTCTCTTGCTTTGATTAGTTGAGAAATAGGGTTGATCACAGGCAATAGGAATGGAGTTTCGACGGTTCCACGTTTGGTGCGCAGTTGACCTATCCTGCCAAGAAGGTCTTTGCTGCGGATCTCGAACGACAATTTAGCGAGTCAAACTTCGCGCTTTGCCTACGCACTTGATTGTTCTCGTATGAATTCATCGTAAACTTTCTGGACTCTCTCAGCAGCGGGGCCTGTCCCCTCTAAGATTCCTTTTTCGGAGACCCTGATTCTGTCCATGACGACGATGATTCCGACGCCTTCGCTAACCTTAACCATTCTAGGGAAGACTCTTTCCAATCGGTCAGCTAACGCCTGAAGGTTGAATGGTTTCACTGAGCTGAAGAATTGGGTGACTACGCTGCCACTTAAGAACAACTTATGGAAGACTCGGCCTGTTTCGTCTTTTACTCCGGTAAGGCAGAGGTTCAACGAGTGGGAGTCGACGCCAGCCAAAACGCCCGAGTAGTTCTTCCCGTCAGAGGTTAATACAGTAATCGGCTTCTGGAGAAGGCCTGTAACCTCCTCCATAAATCTACGATCTGGTAGCGATGACATGGAAATTCGCCTCAGTGATAGTATGAGGCATTAGTAACGTTATCGGAGGGTCATTCCGATTGAAGTTTCCTTACCTTGATCCCGCATCTTCAGTTTTTGAAGCATCAAACGGGCATCTCCAGGAGTTCGCGATCTGCTAATTACTCTGGCTTGTCCTAACGGTACCCGCTTTCCACAGTAGGGACATGTGCGAGTTTTGTTAATTGATATTGCTAGAAGATATTTCTTGCATGATGTGCATTCAAGTACGAGGTAGTTCTTTTCTAATTTTTCCAAACTTAACACCCTAAATATTTCGCGAGCCGTTCGTCAACTTCCAGTCCACTTAACCAGTTCACTTTGAGGACTGGCCTCTTTTTTCCTGATAAGATTCTCTTCGCGGTTTCAACTGTATGCTTTACTGTAGAACGTGACGTGTCTAATTGTACTAGTTTCCCGTCCGCGTAGTAGGATTTAGCCGCTATGTAACAGGAGTCTAGAATTTCCGCCATTACATTTTCGCGAATTTTATCCTGACTCCATTTCTTCCTTCGTAGTCGACGTATAAGTATGACTGGTTGGCATCTGAGAATGAAGACGATCGTAGTTAACTTGTTGGGTACGATTAATTCTGGGTGGTGAGTGTCCACGATCAGTGCACGCGTATTGGGCTGAGTGAATTTTCGTATTCGACCGCTGGTTCTAGGTATGTTAACTATTCTAGTCCTTCTTTTCTCATCGAGGCTGAACAAATGATGCTTCGTGATATACTTACCAAGAGATAGGTAGTCAGCATCTAACTCGCGTGCGAGTTTTCTGGCTAATGTAGTCTTTCCGGTACCGGGGGTCCCTGTGATCACAATTATCTGTCTTTTCGTTGTTTACTCTCTCCCGCCTGGAGATATTCTTTGATAGCTTCGCGGATGCGAAAATACAATTCATGGTAGGGAGCTTTTCCAGAATCTAAGTTCTTTCTATTGAGATAGTCTGAGATGAACATGATGAAAGTCTCGTCGCTAGGATCTATGTTCTGCTTGTAGAGTTCAAACATGACTACGATTCTTCGAGCGGCTCTTCCAACTCGAGTTTGCTGTTGGTTCACAACTTACACGTCTTACCTTGGGTCACTTGAACGCTCGGTCTAAGAGCTCGTAATCTTCATGGGTCAGGCTCCAACCTTGGGCGCCATGATTCTCGTTAAGATGTGCTGAGTTGGCTGACTTAGGTATGGCGATAACTGACCGGTTGGTAATTAGCCAGTTGAGTGCAACTTGATTCCTAGTTTTTCCATACTTTGCCGCAACTCCATCGATTATTTTCCACCTGGTTTCTCGGTTCGAGCCTTTCGCGATTTGACCTCGCGCCAATGGGCTGTAGGCGATGATGGTGATACGCTCTTTTTCCGCATAAGGTAGTAGGTTAGCCTCGATTGATCTGTCGAGAAGACTGTACTCGACTTGGTTTGAGGCTATTTCCACTGTGGATAGCGCTTCTTGTGCCTGTCGCGTCTGCTCAACGGAGAAGTTGCTTACGCCGAGGAAGCGAACGTTGCCTTCTCTCACGAGTTTTTCCATGGCTTTGACAGTTTCAAGTATGGGTATTCGAGGGTTTGGCCAGTGGGCTTGATAGAGATCGATGTATTTTGTGTTGAGTCTTCTCAAACTCGCGGCGCATGCCTTCGGTACATCTTCAGACGAGAAGTGTTCCGGCGAGACCTTAGTAGCTAGGAAGACGGATTCACGCCTATTTTCTATTGCTTTCGCAACCACCTCTTCAGTGTGTCCGCTAGCATACATTTCTGCCGTGTCAATGAGTCGCATTCCAAGCTCCAGGCCGAGGTGCAGAGCTTCGATGTCAGCCGCGTCGCCATCAGTTTTTTTCGTACTGAAGCCACCGATGCCCCAAGTGCCGAGTCCCAAGACTGGAACCTTCTCGCTGCTTCGTCCAAGGTTCTTGAACTCCATCTTGACCACGCTCTTAAGGCAATTTCAGAGTCTTCTCGTGCTGGGCGCCTTTGAACGGTCACTTTCCTAGCTTAGGATTTGCGTCCGATAATAACAATGATGCCGTCATTCAAGAACTCTTTCGTTTGCACTTTTGCGAAATGCTTTTTCATCAACTCGATCAGTGAAACGTTCGTTGGTAACGTGTCGTATGTTGGTGCGATCATTCTCCACGGGTTGCCCGCTATCTGTCCATGGATTGCTATCCTTGCTAGTGAAGGCATAACGTACTTGACATATACGATGCTCAGTGCGCGTTTGATGAGGTTGTCCGATTTTCCAATGTCAACGTCGACAAATATTCCGCGTTCACCGCACGCTCTGGAGTACTCGGATATTGCTTTGGCAAGGGCGAAGCTGTCTCGCAGCGCGTAACAAGTAATAATCCCGTCGAGTATGTTATCTCTAATCGGCAGATACTCGAATGAGGCGTTAACTAGATGGAGTGAACTTCGATATGCAATAAGATTCTCTCTAGCAGTTTCGAGCTGCTTTACTGACCCGTCTAATCCAATAAGTACGCTAGGTTTGAACTTGGTCAGAATCAAACGGGAGGTGGTCCCCGGTCCAATGCCGCTGTCTAGTATTACTGAGCCGTCTTTCAGCGGCATGTTCTCAACCGCGTAGATCCTTGCTACCTGTGCTTTGCCAAATGAGATTAGACTGTTTACGTGGTCATATAACGGGATTGAGTCTTCGATCGCTCGAACGACTTCTTTCCAGGTCTCCTTTGATAGTCCCTGCGGTTTGTTACTCGAGTCCATTGGATTACCACCGTGTGACACAGTTCTGAGAGTAAGGTTAAGTTCGCTTTCGAACGCTCTTTCTCGATTTCTTCATTGGCATATTGAATACGTCAAGCCATAGTCCATCGACTGCCTTCACAAAGGCGACGCTCCAGCCTCCAGCGTGGTAAGGTCCCGAGACGACTGGGTATCCTGCTTCTTTGAGTCGCATCAGTGCTTTGTTGAATTCGTCAACTTGGAAGCCAAGGTGGTCGAGCTCGTCGCCCTCTCGGAAAGGGCCAGCTACGGGGCTATCTTCAGCGTACCAGTTTAGTTCCAGCAGTGCTTCCCGCCTTTGCTAGTTAGATTGGCGAACTCTCCTTTATTCCATGGCGTCTTAACTCTAGACTCTAACTTCATTCCAAGGACTTGAGTGAAGAAATTGATTGCTTCGTCGAGATTTCTTACGCGTATTCCGCTGTATCTGAATCGAAAATTCAACTCAACTGATCCTCTGAAGCTGATCGTATGCTTCAGTATATCAGTGATTTGTAACGTGGTCCGGTGATTATTCCTGGGCCTCGATGAGTTGGAGAACGCGTTCCAAGACTTCGGGGGTAATCTGCTTTAGATTGGTGGATAATTCGTCACTGAAATCAAACGAGTATCCTGTTACGGACACGACGAAAGTCTGAGGGCGTTTCCCATAGAGTTCCTGTGCGCAGGCGAGGAGTGTTGAGGGTCGAAGGTCGTGTGTGAAGGTTGAAGCTGCATTGTCTGGTTCAATTTTGTTTACCGATATTTGGCCGGGTGTTTCCCCTTTAGCGGCGTCAATGATTATCACGCGATCGAACTGGCTCATTTCACGTGCTAATTCAGGTGTCAATTGCTCGCAGGTCAGTACTTTCACTGACTTATTTCGCAAGCTTTCTTGGAGTTGTTCGGCGACTACTACGCCGACTCCGTCGTCTCCGCGTAAGCTGCTTCCGAATCCAATCACGAGAACGGAACGCATTCAGTCAGTCACGTTTCACGCGATCTATCTCTTGGCCTTGTGAGTCCATGAGGCGTATGTCAAGCGGCATTTGGCCAACTGCGTGGGTTGAACAACTGAGGCATGGGTGGAATGTTCTGATCACTGCTTCAACACGGTTGAGAGCCCCTCCCGGTATTTGGTTGCCTCTAATGAAATGTTTCGCGACTTGCAGGACGCCACGATTCATAGCCAGGTTATTATGACCAGTTGCAACAACGAGGTTTGCCCAGCTTATGAGTCCATCATCGTTGATCTTGTAATGATGTATCAAGGTTCCCCGGGGTGCTTCTGTGACTCCGATGCCTTCGTTATTGTTTGGTGAGGCGTGTGCTCGGACGTGGCTGCTAGTGATTTCAGAGTCGCTCAATAACTGTTCAATTCGTTCGATTGCGTACAGAATCTCGATAAGTCTTGCGTAGTGATTGTGGAAGTTGCTGAGGTTAGCTTGTCTTCTGAGTGCCCTGTACTCAACCCATTCTTCCTCCGCGCTCGGTGTGCCAGTGCTCGTGCGGTCTATGATGTTAAGTCGTGCGAGAGGCCCCACACGGTAGATTCCATCTGGGTAACCGCGCGGCTTGTAGTAGGGGGCTTTGAGGTAGGAGTAAGGCAATACTTCCTCGCCGATGTAAGTTGAATATGATGTGGGGTCAACTTGATCTTCGACTATGTTTCCCGTTGAGTCCACGACCCGTAAGCGTCCGTGATAGTGTTCCAGCTCGCCTCCTGGGGTGACAAGCCCCATGAATAGTGATGGGAAGGTCGCGAAAGTGCGTATCTCTTCGCGATAATTGTCAACGACCGTCTTGTACCAGTTCAATGTTCGCTGGATGATGCTGAGTGCTTCAGGAAATGATGCGAGGATTTTGCCCTTGATTTCTGGCGAGAGAGGTGATGTAACTCCACCTGGCACAATCCACGTGGGGTGGAGTCGCTTGCCTGCGAGCAACTCGATTATTTCTTGTCCGAACTGTCGTAGGCGCACTCCATCCCGAACAAATTCCGGATTCGTCTTCATGACGCCGTATATGTTGCGTTGGGCTGGTTCCGCGTCCATTCCTAGGAGAAGATCTGGTGCCGCGAGATAGAAGAAGCTGAGAGCGTGTGACTGAATCATCTGAGCTAAGTTCGCGACTCGACGAAGCTTGACGGCAGTCTCTGGCACTCTTACAGCCATCAATGTCTCGCAGGCTTTTGCGGAGGCGAGCATGTGACTAATTGTGCATATTCCGCATATTCGGGCCATTATTGAGGGCATTTCATAGAAGGGTCTGCCTTCGCAGAATTTCTCGAAACCTCGAAATTGCGTTATGTGAAGGTGAGCGTCGTGTACGCTTCCATCATCGTCTAGTTGAATGGTGATCTTTGCGTGCCCTTCTATTCTTGTTACGGGTTTAATCTCAATATTTCTCATCCGTATCTTCTCCTATTTGCCGAAGCGGGTTAGCGCGTTAAGATCGGGGATTTTCCCCTCCAAGAGTTCGGTGATGGCGTAATGGATGATATCTGCTGAAGGGGGGCAGCCGGGGATGAAAACGTCAACCTTTACGGCTGAATGAAGAGGGATAACTGTCTTGAGCAATTTTGGAACTTCCTCGAACTCAACCTTCGTACTCTTACTCTGATCCGCGCGGTAGGCGGGTTCCAGGGTTTGATCTACTGTGAACGCGTTCCGCATTGAGGGCACATTGCCCGTCACTGCGCAATCTCCAAGTGAGACGAGAAGTTTGGTTCTCTGTCGGATTCGTCGAATTTCCTCCAAGTTCTCCTCGTTGCTTATTGACCCTTCAACGAGGGTTACATCAACATTTTCCGGAAACTCTTTTGCGTCTACGAGAGGGCTATAAACCAGTTCAATCTTGTCAGCTAAC
>CAZAGP010000011.1:0-4776 GCA_964484575.1 uncultured Candidatus Bathyarchaeia archaeon
CGTAAGCCACAGAATTTGTTATACTATGCGCTTCTGTCCGCCGCGGTCTTCTTCACGTTACGTCCATGGAATTCAGAACAGAACTTGGTGATTCTTCTGACGCTTTTCATACTGCTGAATGGGGAGCTTCCGTCTCGATGGTTATGGGCCATCCCGCTGCTCTTTGCTTTTGCAAACAACGCCCCACAACAGCAACTGTACCTTCTCGTTCCGACAATTATCGACTTTCTCAATCGTCTCTATGCACCATTCCAAATCTACCGTCTTTGGCTGAAGTTCCTACTATCAATGGCTTGGTTTGTTGTACTCTGGCTCAACATAGCTGCTGTGAGAAATTCTCAGTTCATCCTCAAGAATCACTTAGGATCATTTAACAGAATTCACGATGCGTAATGCTTCCAACGTGCTCATTAAGTTGATTTTTGCGATCCGCGGCGTCCACTCAGAGTGATCCCTACGATAACAATCTCTAGAAGCAGTATCAAATCGATTAGAGCAGCGGGAACGCCGGGAGGGTTAGGGGCGGTTACGATGGTTGGGTTAAAGAGGTAATTAGCGAAATCACTATAATTCGTCTGAAACATCGGAGCAGTCGCTACGTCAGCCAATTGAATGACAATTCGAACCATACTCCAAACCGCGACGATTGTAAGGCTGGTTCCTGACGGTTTAGCGATTACATATCCTGAGAGGACGAGATCAATGATCACAAAGGCTAGTAGAGCGTACCAGTGTTGACCTCCCATCGACTCCCTGAGTATCTGATCAGTTACCAGTATGACGATTCCTAATATCCCCGTAACTGCTAGAAGTCCTCCGGCTGATTTTGCAGCGATCCTTGTTTCCATGTTTCCACACAAATACACTTCGTGATTGTTACCATTATAAGACTCTAATATTGAATTGACCTACCGCAAACAATAACCTCGACCTTACTCGTCAAGACCCCGATAATGCTAGCCTAAGTGTCTCTGCCTTGCAGCGAGAAATTGTTAATATCCGCGCATCTTGCGGACCATTAAACTCACGACTCGTAATTCTATTGGATAACCAAAATACTTGTGTTTCCACCGGTACTTTGCCATCTTGTTTATGACCTTATAACCGAACCTATACCAGATCCTGAATTCCTTGATTCTAGTTTCCGGATAGAATGCGTATCTCGTTGTCGCTGAAATGGATTCTAATTTATCCACATATTTCTTGGAATGCCAAGGAGGTCTACGGTGAAATACATCAATGTGACCCCATTCTTCTAGCGACTTTGGTAGTTCGAACTCTGATCCAAATTGATCCAACATTGGACTTGGGAAAGGCGTGTATATGCAAATTTCAATATGCTGCGTCTTTCTGTTGATCGCGGATAATTTGTCCATGACTTCAAACGTTCTCTTCAGGTCATAATCTGTCTCGGTTGGAAGACCGCTCATCCAGAAAATGTACGGTTCAATAGACTCACCCCAGGAGCCAAGTTTCTGCACTCCCTGGGCCATTTGTTCTGTGGTTACGTCTTTATCGATTAGTGCCAAGAGCCTTTCTGATCCTGTCTCCGCACCGAAGTTGAGCTCTACGCATCCCGATTCTTCGAGAAGAGTGATAAACTCCCTGTCATACTTTGACATGTAGTCGAATCGGCAATTGGCCCGCCAAGTAACATCGATTCCGTGATCTATCTTCTTTTTGCAGATGTCTTCTACTCTTCTTCTATCAACAAAGAAATTATCGTCTATAAAATCGATGCAATTGACGTTGGGGAATTTCTTAGTCACGTATTCAATCTCGTCAATGACCCTACTAGCAGTCTTTCCTCTCCATTTTCGACTGTTTTACATTGAATTGTAACAGAATCCGCACCTGTGAGGGCAGCCTCTGCTGGTCTGAAGATGGAATCGTCCGGCATGAAACGAAGGGTACCGATTCAAAGGTAGCAGATCGTAAGGAAGATCGATCGGAATCTTATCCAAATCGACTAGCTTGCCTTCAGGATTACTCTGTATCTTTCCGTCTCGCTTGTAGGTAATAGATTCCACTTGGTCTAAGGACTCTTCAGCGTCCAACGCGTCGGCGAGCTTTACAATACTGGATTCAGCTTCGCCACGTACCACAATGTCCACGTAGTTGTTCGTCGCGGTCTGGTCGGGTAGAAGCGTGGGGTGAACTCCTCCCCAGACAATAGGGCACGACGGATGAGAAATCTTCATTTCCTTTGCAAATTCCAACCCGTAACGTATCTGGAGTCCGCTCATGGAGCTTATTCCAATGAAAACTGGATCACCTATCGAGAAATCGTTGCGACTCATTACCCGCATGTCAAACATTTTCACATTGTAACCCGCATGAAGTAGTGGAGCCGCTACGTGCAACAGAGATAGAGGTATCTGTGGATTCGGGATTCCATGCCTGCTCGGAAAAACGAGTACCACTTCGCGGCTCAATTTCAAACTCCCCGAGGCTAAGGGTATTGCAATCTAACTACTTAACGGTCGCACTAATTCTTGATGTGTCTAGATGGACCACGTTGACATGCTATGTTATGTTCATAGCTATCTTGTTCTTGGCGATGCGTGCTTTGATGAGTTTTCTTACGAGCGTGGGAAGAGGTTCGTTCATTGGTAAGTGAACTGCTGAGTTGGTGTTCAGGCTCAATTCGAGGAATATCTTATCTCGCAAATCAGCCGCGTGAATTGAGGGATGCAAGATGTACTTTGCAGTGACGCGGGAACGTGGACCAAGCTGGAATACATCATTACCAATGAGAGAGCAGAAGCGTTTCTCCGATCACGCTGCTTTCATGGACAGACTCGCTGAGGAGAGATTCATAGTCTTGGGCGGCCCGGTGGGGAATAATGCGCAAGAGGAGTTTTCAAGAGCTCTTTTTCTCGTGAAAGCCGAGAGTGAGAGAGATATTGAGACTCGGCTCGAGGCCGATCTCTACACGACTATGGACATGCTTCGTATCACTATGATTGAACCGTGGCATATTCTACTAGGAAATGAGAGGCTAAATTCCGCAGGCTGATCCTAGAATACGCTTTTCTGCCATTCGTTTCGATAATTGTGAAACGCTTCTACTCCTTCCCTCGCCAAGAAGAATAGAATCACTGCGGTAGCAACGTAATCAACCCACCATAGTCGCCAGAGGAAGTTCGCTAGGAGACCTATGAGCAGGGCAGTTGACATCAAGAAGCAAGTGGCTGATTCTGTGGCATCGACCGCAATAGGCAAGCAATTCGCCTCTTTGCCGATTCGGCGCTTCTCATACCATAGAACAGGCATTATCAGAATGGCTCCGATGGCTATTAGAATCCCAAGACCTGATGACTCTGGTTTGAGCCCACTGAAATAAGCGTAGACTGTTCCAAGTCCTATGATGGGAATTAACAGGAAAAGAAGCAGTAAGGTCGCTTGTTCTGCTCTCTCAGTCTTCTCATCAGTGCCTTCCCCCTTGTTCTCAGTCTTGAGATGGTTTAGGACAGCGATTGACGAAGCTAGCTCGATAATGCTGTCGCCGCCAAAAGCCAGAAGGGCGAGGCTGCCTGAGAGGGCTCCTCCAACGATGGCACCTACGGCCTCAATGCTCATCCATGCGAGACTGTAATATTCAACTCTCAATCCTCTTTTCATTAGTTTAGAGGCCACAGGGTCGACACCTTCTCTGCGCATTGCTCGTTCACTCGTTTTCGTGCTCTAGACACATTTCAAGTAGCTTTGTCACGTGATCATCTTGCACTGAATCACCACTATAAATGCACACGAAAATAGCGGACGGTTCGATGCTCACGATTATGGTTTGAACGCTACTTTTCTTTCCCGACATTCCAGAAGTCCACCCACTCGGTAATTGGTGGGTCGATATCGATTTGCCAGAGTAACGCGTTGAGTTCGCCTCTATGCTGGAGTTCCTCACCAACCAGGGTCCAAAGCATGTCTCGCAGGATAATCTTAATCGTCCATCTCTTGCCTTTGGAGTCAACTTCGTGCCAGACAATGGCTTTTGCAAGGTCTTTCATTGAGAGTTTCTGCAGGAATTTCTTGACAAAGGAGTCGATCTTTTGCTCTTCTCGTTTTATCTCGTCGAGCCTGAGACCTGTGTTTCGAAGCGCCTTCCTTTCATGGACTTTGTCTGTGTAGACGTAGAGAAACCACCATCGATAGGCATCCAGTACATGGATGAAAATATCGAGGATTGAAGGGAATGATGCACCTCGATCTCTTGTCTGCTCCGCGTCTGGCAGTTTAGAGATGACGTCGAAGTACCTCTTCCGTACGTAGGAGTTGTAATCGTACCACTCTCGAATGAGATTGAGTTCGTTTCTATTGGATCTTCGCGTCTTATCGCCGTCCATTTGACTGAGCTTCCTACGACAAGCGCCATGTTAAACGCGTAATTTGAATTGTTACTCATCGTTTGAAAAGTGTGTGTCTCCAGGAATGCGTTCACACAAAATAACAACTAGCGACAATGGATCAATTTCTGTTGAAAAGAAGAAGGTTCAATTTGTAACGGGGGCGAGAGTCTATTTCTTGTAGACGGTAATCAGTTGTCTCGTGACATACACTAATGCAATCCCGAAAATTAGCCACGGAACGTGGAACGTGAATTCTGTGATTGCGAGAAGTACCCAGTTCGGCGGCATTGCGCCAGTGTTGTGAAGTCCATCATGTATCCAGTTAAGCGCTGTAAACCAAACCGCTATGAAGGATAGCACTAAGAGTGAGCTTCGAATCTCCTTAGGCCATTTCGAGTAACTCAAAGCAAGATAGATCAGTATAGCA
>CAZAGP010000012.1:0-6145 GCA_964484575.1 uncultured Candidatus Bathyarchaeia archaeon
GAGAATCGGCCCTTGTTCGATGTGCAGCTCGACAAACGCCTCGGCATAGCCTTGGCTCTTCAACGGCTCCGCCAAGGAATCCAGCTTAAGACCGAGCTGAATTAGCGCCTGCCTCGCTGAAATGCCCTTCTGGTCCTCCGTAGAGTACGCGTTCTCTAAAGTCCTCTGACCCGAGACAACGCTGCTACCAAAGAGGGTGGGATATCTCGCTCCTTCCTCTCCAGTAAAACACGCTAGTTCGAGAGGATGAACCGTCTCAACTTTCGAGTCATTAAGTACGCGCATCACTTCGAGCGAAGCAACTAGGCCGTATGCTCCATCAAATCGGCCCCCATTCAATACGGTGTCGACGTGGGAGCCGAATAGAACAGGCTTGAGTTCGTCTCTGGTCCCGCTCCTTATGCCAAAAACGTTGGTTAGCTTGTCGATCGCAACCCGTAGGCCGATGCTCTTGAGTTCGTTGATCACCCACTGCTTCGCCCTCCACTCTTCACTTGTAAGCGCGAGCCTCGTTACTCCGCCTTCAGGGCTGATCCCAATCTTCGCAAGCTCTTCGATCTTCTCTCTCAGCCTCTTTCCATTGATTCGAAGCTCCATTGAGCGAACAAACCCGATTACTCTTGAACCGTAAAGACGTTATAATTTGTTTGGCGAGAGCGCACGGTCCCCCTTGGTGGCCTTCTTGATTTGTCTCACTATAAGCCAGTTCAAAGTCTGAAAACTGGAGCGTTTTCTAAATTGAACCCCTGAAGTAATGGAGTTCCGTGCGTCGTATAGATCACGCGAAAACCGTGTAAATAGTAGAATTCAGAAAGGACACTTCGCGATAAGAGGGCTTTGGACGACCAAATGGAGGTGACTGGTTTGAGTGACGTGAAAAAAGAAAGTAAGATGCTACAGGTCGATTATGATTTTGATGACGGTTTTTTCTGGTTTGAGGAATAAGTCTACCGTAACCTGATGCGGCAGCTCAATTTCTTCTCTGTAAACGTTTGGAGCGCACCCCTTTCGTGGGTTTTTTCAAGGTAGAAAATTATACTGCCATATTATACTATTCACGAACTGGCCAATCATCAGTTAATGGCAGTGTAATACGCTTGAGGATTGTGGTTTGCGTTAAGCAGGTCCCCGATGTTGCCGAGATTAGAATTGATGAAGTCAAGCATACGTTGATTCGTTCTGGTGTTCCTAGCATTCTGAACCCCTTCGACGAGTTTGCTGTGGAAGAGGCGTTGAGGATACGCGAGAAGATGGATGGTGTAGTAACTGTGATTAGCATGGGCCCCTTGCAGGCTAAGGAGGCACTCTCAAAATGCCTCGCGATGGGAGCGAATCGAGCAATCTTACTCTCTGACCCTAAGTTTGCTGGAGCGGATACATGGGCGACTTCGAAGACATTGGCGATGACCGTTCAGAAGGTTGGTTTCGATCTTGTAATTTGCGGAATGAAAGCGATAGATGGTGAGACATGTCAGGTTGGCCCAGAAATCGCTCAACTACTTAACATTCCTCACGTGTCGTATGTAAAGCGTCTTGAAATCCGTGAGGACGGCAAGTCGCTCGTTGCTGAAAGAATGACTGAACAAGGGCATCAACTTGTAAGTTCAACTATCCCATTCCTCCTGACTGCTACTAAAGCTCTAAACGTTCCCCGCATACCCACCCTTCTCAGTCAAATGGCGGCAAAGAAGAAACCCATCGAGATCTTCACTGCGGAAAGCATCAACGCGCAAAAGGATCAGGTTGGACTGCCCGGGTCCCGTACGCACGTGTTGAAAGTGTTCACTCCGAACCTTAGAACCGGAGAAGGGAAGATAATTCGAGCGGAAGACGAGGAAGCAATCCCTCAACTGCTTCAGCTCATGAGAAAGGTGGGAATCACGCAATGAGTCAGACCTCAGCGAATGGCATATGGGTGGTCGGCGAGCAGAAAGAGGGCCAGTTGGCTGCTGTGACCTTGGAGCTTTTGACGACGGGGAGATGGGTAGCAGACTCTCTTAAGCAGCAATTGACTCTTGTCATGGTAGGTAAGAACTTAGATTCTATGGTGGGGACGCTCGAGGAGTATGGTCCTGATAGGATAATTCTCATTTCGGGAGAAGGCGCTGACCAGTTTATTCCAGAAGCCTATTCCGAATCCATTGCCGCAGTGGCGAAGAAGGCACCGCCATCAGTTATGCTCTTCCCGGCAACGTATGATGGTCGTGATCTTGCAGCCAGATTGGCAGCGAAATTGGAGGTTGGGCTTGCCGCTGATTGTACTGAAGTTAGCGTGGATGATGAAGGAAGATTCGTGCAAGTTCGCCCCGCTTTCGGAGGAAACTTGATGGCGGTAATTCATCAGCCTCTCGCAAGGCCGCAGCTTGCCACATTGAGGCCGCACATAACAAAACCGGCGAAAATGAAGGCGAAGACAGCGCCAGTGATCGAACATGCGAGCATGATTCGGATGCCGGAAGTATTTGACAAAAAGGTGCTTGACACTGTTAGAGAGGTGGCTGAGGAGTCAGGTAATTTGGATGAAGCGGAAGTTGTGATCGGCATTGGAAGAGGTTTAGGAGGCACCGAGAACCTAAAGATAGTCAACAAACTGGCCGTGCTTCTCAAGGCGGCTATTGGAGGTTCGCGAGGGGTAGTTGACGCGGGTTGGCTTCCTCACAGTCAGCAAATTGGACTAACAGGGCGTGTCATTTCTCCAAAAATGTACATGGCCCTTGGCATTTCGGGAGCTGTACAACATTTGGTTGGGGTGAGAACGGCGAAGGAGATTGTTGCGATTAATATAGATCCGGAGGCTCCAATATTCAAGGTTGCGACCTATGGGATCGTCGGAGATCTCTTCTCCGTTCTGCCAACGCTAATCGGTGCGTTAGAGGCTCAAGAAGTGAAATCTGCTCAGTAGGGCTTTAGCCGGAAATATACCAACTTACGACCTGCGCTTGTTCCTGTTTGACTTGGAACTTGACCTCGAACCTACTCAATCGCCCTTCAGGGTCCTCAAAAGTTCCCGTAACCGCTACAGTATCCTTCGTTTGCGGTTCGACTTTCGCATTCAAAGAAGTTATGGACCCTTTCTCCAATTTACTCCGCAATAACTCGACAGCCCTTGCTTCGAGCTCATCCAACTCCACAGTAACCACTTGACTATAATGATGCCAAAACGTGCTTAAGGTCCACGTTCAATTGTCGGCGTAGAACATTATCGGCGTCTAGGATTGATTTGCATGCGATACTCTGCGTTGGACAAACGTACCCTAAGTGCCGTCTACGCTGGGAATAGCCTCTAGGACCCGCCAGAACTTGTATGACACATCCTCATTGATTATGAGATCTATTCGTGTCTCCTTCAAAATGCAGATCGATACGTTTGACTAGACTACGGTAAACCTCAAACCATTTTCCTTCCTTAGTGCGCCCGGACTTTACTGAAGTGATGAGGCCAGCTTGAACCAACTCTTCTATACGTCGATATACAGTAGTTACTGGGATATCGTACTGTCTCGTGAGTTCTGAGGCACTCATCGGGGAGTCTGTTGTGGCTTTCAGGATCTTGCGGGAGTACTCGTCTGCAATTGCCGCAAGTATACGCTGTTTGAGTTCTCCACGATCTACGGTGAATAATGTGTTATGAGCTGTTTCCAGAATCTGCCGCTGCATTGAGACGGGACCATTGATCTGCTTAGGGTCGAGTGTCAACATGCGCCTTCTATCAGGAATTGGTGGATGCATTGTATTTAGTGGAAGCGTCCACAATGGCGTCTTTTGTATCGCAAAGAGTCACGTTACGAGCAGCCAAAAGCCATATAGCGTGAGGCTTCCGTCTAGTTCATGAGTTTGCCAAACAACTTCGATTCTAGAACGGTTGCCAAGTCCTTTCGCGTAAATCGGAATGCGCTGAGTGCGCTTCAGAGTGAAGCGAAACGTCTGAATTTGAGCGTGAACACCATGGTAAACCAGCTCTTGATTAGTTACGCAGAATACGGACGATTCGCTCAGAGGGCGCATTCTCTGAACCTCACGCATAGAACCTTCGCTGAGATTTTGGCAGCAACATCCGAGGAAAAGTTGGTTACTGCGGGTCAGAATGCAGGAAAGAGCGCCCCGCTGGCCATGATCTCGTCAAAAAAAGGTGAGGTCACCGTAAACACCGTCCTAGAATACATTCAAGACTTGTCCGCGCACGCCAATCTGTTTGAATTCAATGAGACTAACGAGCGCGGTCACTGGACCATTACGCTACTGCACGAACTCGGGGTAAAATGGTCACTCTTCCTTGAGAACTATATCGCGGAAGCCTTCAAAGCAGCCGCTGCACAGCCGCAAATCACCAGTTCAGATCGTGCCGTCACGATAAGGATCTAACCAAACGGACGACGGTCCTACACAGCGTTTCAATGTGTACCACCAACATAAATCCGCAGAAGTTGGGCTTCTTGTAGTACAGGTTTCGACGTTGCCGAATAAGCCAAACTCCAGAGTAATCAGCAAATCAAAGGAGACTCAAGCTAGAGCTATAGTCTCCGTCAGAAATTCTCCCTTGCGCATTTCAGAGATCAAGAACAGGCTTGAGCGAACAAACGGAGTCTACGAAGTTCAAATCATCGTCCCAACTTCCAATGTGATCGTGCGGTATGATCCGATGGTCATCTCGCTGGACGCAATCCGCTCACGCCTCAACAAATGACTCCGAAGCCACATTGTTCGCCTAGGCGACATTTCTAATACGGAGAACTCATCATCCCCTCGGCTGACCAAACGTGGACCTTGGAAACATAACGAGTGATCTCTCTCTTCTAAGCTCCCTCGCAATTATTCTGGGCGCATTATTCGTGATTGTTCAGCTACGGCAGAACAATAAACTGATAGGAGCTGCCAACGAGCAGGCCAAAGCCGCAGCCGTTCAGGCGAAATTAACTAACGAACAGATGAAGCAGAACAATGATCTTGCAAATATGGACATGATCATGAGACTGTACGAGTTTGCGAACACCGCCGAAGTTCAATCTGCTTGGTTAACTGTACTGAGCTCGAAAATCAACACTTTCCAGGATTTTCTGGAACTACCGAAGCAAGATCAGGTCTCCTTCTATCAAATAGGTGCTCTGTTCGAATCCCTCGGTGTCCTAGTTGAGAGAGGAATCGTGAAACTGGAAATTATTGAGGACATGTTCTTGACTGAACTGGCTTGGGGATCGATGAAACCTTTCGTTGTGGGAATGAGGGAGCAACACGGGGAAGAAGAGAACTATTCGGCGTTCGAACGCCTTTACAATTTCGTCACAGCCAAGAATCAAAAAATGTGATGTTCCTACCTGGAGTAGCTGAAACTGAATCCAATTCAACCTCTGGCAGCTGTTGCGATCTTATGGATACACCTTTTCGCAGCAGCATTCTTTGTCGGAGGTTCCTTCTTCTTCTGGCTAGTGGTAATTCCCGCATCTCGACTATTGACCACTGACGAGTCAGAACGTACTCAAATCATAGGAAAGATCGCAAAGTTATTTGGAAGAACGGTCACGCCCACACTCATAATTATAATTCTTACCGGAATTTACAATGCTTCATGGTACCTCAGGTCCGTGCAGGATCTACTCATCTACCCGGGCACACTTCTTCTAACAAAGATAATTCTAGTTATCATTCTTCTGATCCTCATCTACGTTCACAATGTCTACTTTGGAAAACGAATCATGACTCTTGCAAGAGAGCGGAATATTGAAGGGTTGAAGAAGATCAGGAAAACAAGCAGAAAGATATCCGCACTCAACCTAATCCTAATGGCTACCATATTCTTGCTGGCTGTTTTAATGCAGATACCCCCATAGAGATTGTAATCGATGCCGGAAAAAATTGTCGTGCTAACCGATTTTGACGGGACAGTCGCAAATATCGATACCGGCGCTTATCTCCTCTCGGAGTTTGCTAATGGGGACTGGGAACGCCTCGAACGCCGGTTTAGGGTCGGTGAAATCTCTTTCGAAGAATGTTTGAGAAGCCAATTTGGAATGATCAAGAACAGCGAAGAGGAGATTCTGAAGAAAT
The DNA here is from genome assembly GCA_964484575.1 of uncultured Candidatus Bathyarchaeia archaeon. GTDB lineage: Archaea > Thermoproteota > Bathyarchaeia > 40CM-2-53-6 > 40CM-2-53-6 > FEN-987. The sequence goes on from CAZAGP010000012.1 coordinate 6,043, forward strand.
TGGAGGATGTCTCCATTAGGCCCTACTTTGCTGATGTTGTGGACTTCTGCAAAGAGAAAAGACTAGAACTCAAGCTAGTGAGCGGAGGATTAGACTTTTGCAT
>CAZAGP010000013.1:0-5378 GCA_964484575.1 uncultured Candidatus Bathyarchaeia archaeon
GCTATTCTGCATGTGCGGTTCGTCATGCCCTTTGGTCCCAAAGATAGATTAATGCACGCATACCCGAGTCTCACTTGGCATGCGGGGCCTCTTTGAGTCAATTCTCTTCTTCCGACCTCAAGAAAATTACAACGTCTATCGTACTCACGCTGGAAGGAGCAATCCTGACTGCAGGTTCACGCCTCTTCGAAAGACTTGCACCTACATTGAAAAGGAGGCTGCAACTCTTATCTCAATCCTTTCAGTGGAAATACGACCAATGCCTTTTTGGGCCACGAACAACAGCATGTAAGCGAGGTTCGTGTTATGGCCCAGGCGTTTGTGCTAGTTAATGCTGAAGTAGGCTCGGAAGACGAAGTAATTGAGGAGTTGCGGAAGATTTCCTACGTGAAAGAATCCTATGTAGTCTACGGTGCATATGACATAGTGGCCAAGATCGAGGCGGATTCTATGAACAAGCTGAAGGATATTGTTAACGGGAAGATAAGGCGGCTCGAAAAAGTTCGATCCACCCTGACAATGATCATGGTTGAAGAATGAACCCTTAACTCAGGACGAACAGTCTCTAACTCAGATCTATAGATATGAATCTTAAAGTACGGTGAGTGCTGAAAAGACGACTCAGCTGTAACTCTTGATAACTTTCCTGAACAATGCTAACGTCCGTCTAACCGTATTCGGTGCAAGTAAATCGGCGACGGCAAAATGTCTAACTCCAACTTTACTTAGTTCTTCAATTCTCTCCTCTACTGCGTCGATATCCAACGCCATAGTTCTGTAAACGAACTCGTCCGGAATCTTCTGTGCTTCGTTCATAATTCTAGTTACGTCGTCGGGGCTCGTCATCGTGTGCTGATACTGAGGGATTGACGTGGAGTATCCAATTTTTCGCAGTACACTTCTTTCCATAAGCATGAGCGCTTTTCCGGATAGGAGCGCGCGGCGTCTCTCTTCACTCGTTCGCGGAAACGCGACCATCAGGTGTGAGCATGGAACAATCTTGTGGCTCTGCCTTGGTGATGAGTTGGCAGCTTGTTGGATGATTGACCATCGTGCCTGGAACGTTTGGGGAGTGTTAAGCCAAGAGTACCATCCGTCACCTAAACGGCCTGCTACTTCCAGCGTTTTCCTTGAGGAGAAGGCGCCCACATATACAGGCGGGTGTGGCTTCTGTTTGGGTCGTTGACTGAGAAATGCGTCTTTCAAACGGTAAAAATGCCCTGTGAAGTTCTTCCGGTCGTCGCGCGAGCTGCTCCAGAGAAGATGAATTATCTGGATGGCTTCTTCAAGTCTCAGGACGCGTTCGGTGGGTGAGTCCCAGGGTAGACCGAATGGGAGAATGTTCATCGCCTCCCCAGCGCCAATTCCTAGGATTGCGCGGCCTCGTGAGATCGCATCCAGGCAAGCGACGGCGTGGGCTGTTCTGGCAGGATGGCTGCGTTGAGTATCGGTGACTGACGAACCGAGCTTGATCGTCTTGGTTCTTGCGCTCACAACCGCAAGGATGGTCCAAGGTTCCAGTTTGTCTCCGTCTATGTCGACGAAATGATCCGGCATCCAAAGAACTTGGAACCCCGCTTTCTCCGCTTTCACTCCGAACTCTACTGCAGACAAGGGCTCGACACTCGTATCTACGTATCCGAAACAGAAATGAGTCATCGAATTCAACAAGTTGCTTCGTAACTTGCGTTTTTAGGCGTTTTCCCCTGTTTGTCTGGTAAATTCGTGTCGACTGTGCTTTTCAGCATGAACATCGTGCCGTAACGTGAATAAGAACAGAGTTAGATCAATCCGGACGGTGTAACGCATTGGACAGAGAAGCAACTGCCACATCTGAAGACGTGTCGGTGCGTCACATTATTCGTCAGATTGAGAACAACCGGACATTGGCGGCGGCGGATCACATACTTGTTCGCGAAGAAAAGGAGGATACGCCGGCGATCATTCACGGTCTACTAACAGCGCTACCTGAGTTCGTTGAAATGCACTCGGAATTGCAGAAGGATGCATTCACGGCGCTTGTTCGGATTGGTCTCAATCTTGTCAGTCGCGATGTTCATGTGGCTCAATTTCCAGCAAGGATCATCGAGAATTCGTATTCTACCTTGATGCGGGGAATTAAACCGTTGGAGGATGCGCATCGTGAGTCCGGAAGCGTTGCGGTCGAAGCTCTGTTAGCTGATATGGCCAGTGTCAACGCAGGTGACAGCCTTCCTGCGTACATGGCTGAGAAGTTGCGGGAATCACTTGATGATTGTAAGCCCTCACGTTTCATTGAAGAATACGCCAAAGTCGCCAGAGGCACTGTGTATTGGAGGATGGTTGAAGGGAAGCTCTGCAAGTTCGGAAACGACTACGCTCGCGGGCTAGAAACACTTCGACATCTCGGATTCTCACAGGTCTCAACGAACCCGGTTCTAGCTGCTAAAGCCTTCGATGAGGATACGAATCTCGTTACCTACCTGAAGAGAGAGATCAGCGAGCACCCGGATTGGAAGGCTAATCCGAGGAAATACGGACATGAGATAGTTATGGCAGGGACCCTCTTGGCTTTATGGCCTAATCTCGAGGTCTTCCGGCCGCTTGCAATTCTCGTGAACAATCGAGACTACATGGTAAGCTTTCAGCTGAATCCCAATGTGGCGGATGATTCGAGGGCAAGTCTTGATGATGCGAAACTCGCGTACGCTCTCGCACGTGAGCACCTGACAGCCTACGACCGTTTCTTGGGTCTTGAAGCGCCGGGCAAGATTGCTCCAAATATCGTGTTTAAAGTGGCAGCAAGTTCGAAGGCAGCAAGGGAGGTTACGCTCCAACTTAACGCGTCCGGCATCGGTACCAATAACACCGTAACGTTTGCAGTCTCACAGGAGGTACCATTGATGATTGATGCGCTTGTGGGAAAAGCACGCGCCGTCAACGCGGACCGGCCAATCACGAGGACGTACATGACAAATATGGGCGGCCGTTTCGTGAGTCATCTTCGCGAGGAGGAAGCGAAGAGAATTCTTCTGAAGATCGCTTCTCAAAATGGTGACAGTGAGGCAAGCAGAATCATCATTCGTCTGGCGCAAGGGCTGAACCTCACAAACTCTGAGATTGCTCGCGTAGATCATGCTGCAACGGTTTCCGAGAAGGCGGATATCGTTTGCGCCTTCAAGAACATGAAATCCCTCATGCATGATGCTTTCCTGGAGGCAGCTGCACACGCTGGCCTAAGCAGAGTGCAAGTCGAGGAGTTAGAGATGGATCTTCGTAAAGCAGGAACACTTGTCGCCAGAAAAGTATACCAACTCTTCTACGAGAAGACGAATCATGAAAAATGGGTAATCTGGCTTGAAAATGAACATAAGCTTAAGCGAGCAGATGCAGTCTCTGTTCTCGATTCAATGGATATTCTGCCCGCCTCCAAGAGAGTTCCTGAAGATACTCTTGATACGTTGGCTTCACTGAACATGTGCAATACGGAATTTCCTAATCACGCCAAAGCTGTGCAGGTTTACTCTGAGAAAGACAAGTTCAACCTACAATCCTTTAGTGAAGGTGCTCTTCGCGGACCAGATGTAGATCTTGTTAGGCGCCTGAGCAGTATCCGGGATTTTGTGAAAGGCTACGAATCAACCTCGGGAATTTCTGCAGAGGTGCGCAAGGTAAACGCCGCTTTCCCTACTCCACTTGGAGGGATATGTGAAAATGAATGGAGCGAGTTCGGTCCAGTGAGGAAGACAATGACGGAGTTTAAGGACGCGTACGATCGTTTCCTTGTCAGGTGCGTCGAACTGGCGGAAACGGTGGCGACGTGAACTACTGCGCGACTGATTTCGCTAACATTAAGGTTTGAGCAATGCTCTCTACCAGAGGCTTGGAGCCGACGTAGAGGGCGCTTCTTTGGTGAGGATCTTTAGGTTGAACATCCAGTATCGGCCTACCCGTCTCATCTACTGCGCTGCCTCCGGATTCTTGGCAGATGAAACCGACGACGGCTGCTTCGTACATTAGACGGAGTTTTCCTTGAGGGCGATTCTTCTTAGGATCAGGATGATTGACGATTGCTGGATACATAAACATGCCACCGTTAGAAATTGTTCGATGAAAATCCGCTGCTAAGGCGCCGATGTACCTGAACGCGTACTTAGTTTCGTTCTCTTTGATCCACGCTTGAGCTTTATCCGAATAGGTGTATCGGTTGGCTGAGTTGAATGATAACTCCCAACTTTTCGGGTTCTCAGGAATGGTCATTCGGGCAGGTCGAACGAACTCCATTGTCTCATCAAGATGAAACCGCCAAGTACCCGCATCCTTAAGCGCCAGAGTGAATGTTCCTGTAGGGATCACGAACATTCCGGCGGCAATGTACTCGTTTCCAGCTCGCAGATGGTTATCTTCCCTCCCGGTCAAATTCTTCTTAGCAACTCCGAACATGAAACCGACAGGTAATCCATGAGGAACATTTGATGAACCATCCAAAGGGTCGAAATACACGAAATACCGCCCCTCCGGCGTGATTGGAATTATCTTATCCGATTCTTCGCTTATTGCATGTATCACTCGACCTGACGATCGCAGGTAGTGAATGGTGATCTCTTGAGCGATCTGATCCATTCGCATAACGTCCTCACCGTGAACGTTTATGCTTCCCGCAAGTCCCACGTTGCCTCTCAAGGTACCAGTAAGGTAGTAGTGTTCGATGTGTTTCGCGGCGCTAATCAAAGCGTCCATTAGAATCAGAAAGTGATGAGTTCGGTGGTGCTTCTCCTGATGATTCAGGAGGAATCCCATTACTGTCTCTTCAAGTTGGATCTTTTCAACCATAATGCTCGACCATTATGTATGCTGTCAACTAAGATATCTCTTGCCTTGGCTTAGCATAATTCAGATGGCCCTCCATAGTGTGTGAGTTTTAGTGAAGGCAATCGGGCTATTCCGCTTTATACCACTCCACGAGCAACCGTTTGTAGTGTTGCTTAATGCCGATTCTTGAGAGCGGCTCCGTGGAGCGAGAAGGATTAATGGACACAGCGAAACTCATGATGGTTTCGGCGCGAACGGCTCCCAAATCAGGGGGCGTCGACGACGTGTTCGCCTTGCTAGTCTCCGGGAAAGAGAAGGATGAGCTGGCTGACGAGATGGAGAAGATTGCTGAGGAACGAAAGATTTCTGGATTCAAGAGAGACGCCGAGAACCTTCGTAACTCGGAAGCTACCGTCCTCATAGGAGTTCGTGGCGATAAGAGTTTCAGCTTGAATTGTGGGGCATGTGGGTTTGAAACTTGCGGAGAATTTGATCAGGCTCAAAAGAGGGAGGGTATGGATTTTGTCGGGCCAAATTGCATTTTCAAGAGTCTTGATCTTGGAATCGCGTTAGGATCCGCGGCCAAG
>CAZAGP010000014.1:0-16587 GCA_964484575.1 uncultured Candidatus Bathyarchaeia archaeon
GCAGTATTTCGTCGAGTCCTTTGATTCCTGTAGGAATCTGCTCCAAATCTGCTAACCTACACTCCGTGACGTTTAGCAAAGCCCATTAATTAGGTATAGTCCCAATACGAAAATTAGTATCATGAAAATCTCTCTGTTCCAAAGCTTCAACGTAGGGGGAATCACACCCAGAGCCCCTTCAATTCTCAGTAAATACAGGCTTAATAAGCATGGAACCAGGTGACGACAACTGGGCAGTTTAATGTTTAAGCAGGTGACCTCCGTTCTGTGTCTGCTCACGATTATCGCTCTTGTAGGATTCCATCTATCAGTACCGGTTTTCGCAACATTCTGCCAGGTCAGTCACATATCATACAATTATCCCCGCCAGGTTTCTCCAAGCGAGAGCTTCTCCACTACTGTCCTAATCAGCGGTGTTTGCGCTCCTGACGACGCTGATTATTACTCGGTCAGATCCGATTTGAACAATGCTTTGGGTTTCGTCATGTCTGATGTTTCCGTTCCGATCGGATTCAGTCAAGGTCAGAACTGGACCGTAACTCTAGAAAACCAAGCGACCTCGCCAGCCGGTTCTGCTTCTTGGCAGATTAGCTTTGCAGTGTATGTTTTCGCTGCTATTGGTAGCGGCACGATTCTGGATTCGGTAACATTCAATCAGGTTACGATAGAAGTGGGTACATCACAGCCAGCCCAAAGCACTCCAATGAACCAGCTGCAATTCGGAGTGAACTTCCTTCCAGCACAATCTCATCAACCTGCCTGGGATCAAGTAAGAGAACCGTTAAAGGTTCCATGTTGATGGGATAGGTTTTTGCTTTCATAAAACCAGAAATTGAGGACGAAATGAGGCGCCGATTACTCCTGCCCAGCGCCAATAAGAGTACGCACTCGCTGCACTTTGTATGTGAAGTCAGAGTCCTAGCAGAAGCTGGAGTAGACTCACATACTCCGTCACGTGTTGCGGTATACAGTTGTCACAGGACACGTTCATAGCAGTAGTTGCAGGGACCATCACTGTCTGTGTTACTGTGCTTGTCTGAGTCACGGCTGCCTGGACCGTCGAAGTCCCACTTTGCGAGAGATTATTTGAGAACACATTCGTGTAAGTTACCGTGCTGCCGTCTGCCTTGGTCAGAGTCACAGTTGACAAGTATCCATTGGGTTGCTGGGAAGCCTGAACGCTCACTACGTTGTCGCTTGGATTAACCGTTACCGTTGTGGTGTATAGATTGTAATTCGGCCAAGAGTAGTAGCCGCCACATCGTATGTACCCGTACGGGCCGCGAAAGCATGCCGAATAATACGGTGAGTAGTAGTTGTAGTACTGATTTTGGACATACATGAGAGTTCCGGTGTACACTTGAATATTCTGCAGGTTCACAGTCTGGTAAGCCTGGAGGGAGGTCTGGTAGGATGTTGACTGGTAGAGTTCAGTGGTCATCGTCTGTCCGCTGACGTAGATTATCTTATCCCTAGGAAAGACGGGAACCAAAAGGACCAGCACAATTACGGCGATTGCGATTACGACTCGCTTATCGACTCCGCCAACTTTTCCAACCTTACCGGTCGAGGCGGGTTGAAGCCCTTTAACGGATGTCCCACATTTCGGACAGAAATCAACATCCGGTTCTAACTTCCTTCCACATGACTTGCAGAATATGTCTGACTCGGGCAAAGCTGCATCGAGCGTTTGTTCATATCAGTTTCGTATTTAAGCAGAGCGCATGTTAAACAAATGAAGCGCGCCCCCTTAGTTGACGTATGCTGAACCGGTCGCATTTTTCGAAGTTTTCGAATTTCTGAGACATATTAGTAAACTAATTTATCTCGCAACGCGGAGTTCGGAATCGGCAGGTCTGCAATGTCGATTCGAGTGGGCGGGGCATTATCCATAATCTTCGGGTTGACTCTACTAGTCTTTCCTTGGTTTGGGTTATGGACGCTAGCCGCGATTTTAGGATTCATCCTAATTTTAATTGGTATGGGTCTGCTCGTGCTTGGTGCATTCACGTATCAAGCGAGCAAGGGAGCGGGGATAGCGCTACTGATACTTGGAATTCTTGGAGTAATTATAGGCGCTGGGATGTTTGGGAACGTTGGCGCTCTTTCTGCACTGGCTGGGGTTGCCCTTTACCTGAGCGGATTTATCTTACTCATTGCGGGGCTAGTGCACATCTTTAAGCCAAGGACACGGTTCTCAAGGGAAGTTGGAATCGTGGGAGTATTACTAGGGGTGATTTACATAGTACTGGGCTCATACGCAGCAGACCCACGTGGGCTATCAATCCTGATGGGCTTTTGGTTAATCTTGGCCGGGGTAACGTCGTTAATGTAGAAACTAGCCCAGTTCCCTTGTAGCCCCTAGTCTCGGTCGCCTAAAGTATAGGAACAGAGAAGCAGTGGATTGTTGGTCAATGTGATGTGCGTTGAGTATGCATCGATTCTTGACGGTTATTTCCTTTAATTGTGAATCCAGAGGTTGAATGTTGCAACGGTATTGGCTCTGTCAGTTTCATTGAGTAGGTGATTCGGGTCGAGGGTAATTTGGAAGACGTGGCTCCCGGCGGTTGAGATCCAGCTGAAGCTGGTTCGAGTTGAGGAGCCTGCACGTACGCTCACATGAGTATTCCAGTACGCGACCCCGTCCAGATTAACCTGGACCTGCGCGTTTGTCACGTCTTTAGATCCAAGGTTCCAGATTTCTATAGTAATCATGACGGTGATTTTCGGATCAGTTATGTTTGAAGGTTGAGAGCTAATTCTAGTTATCACAAGGTCAACGTAGGTGGTTTGATTCTGCGTTTGTGTCCGATTACTCTGGTTCTGGTTTTGATTCTGGTTCTGATTTTGCGGTGGAGGCGGAGCACCGCCTCTGTCCACAGTGATTTGATACGACTGCCCAATCTTGGCTGTGATCGCGATATAAAACCCGTCTTTGGAGTCGTTAAAGGTTTGGCCGACGTCCCACACGGCGTCCATAAGATCGGGCGTTGCAGGATGGCCGTCGATGACATGCACTTTACCAATAACTGCCGTACTATCAACGTACGTTATTAGAACGCCCGCCGCGGGCAGAGCAGAGTCGAAACCGGTCAATGATCTTACTTCAACCAAGTAGTATTTGCTTGGGTTTGGGAGTGGGATTGAACTACTTCCAAGCGGAATCTCAATCGCGTGAATGTTGTTTGAAACGATTTCAGTTGGGTCTACGGTAAAGGTTGACGTCACACCAGGGTTAGCGATTGCTAGCTGTGAACCATTTATGAACCCTAGTTGAATCTTTCCCCAAGCAGTCATATGAGCTGGGCTTGATCCACGAGGGTTACCATTCCATGAGCCCTTGTCCATAAGCTCCCAGGGACCCAATATTGATTTTCCATTATTCGTATTGTACAAGTCTGGAAGCCCTAGGTCATGTCCAAACTCTAAACAGTAAACACCATTAGGCACGCCACCGGCCTCGAGCTCTGGGACTATGCTGAATAGTGAAATCGTTCGTTGGCGTGTTTCAATGTCGACGCCCGACATGTACGTGACTGACCATACGTCATCCTTACCGCCAGTGGATTCTTGGCCATATCCAGAGTGAATGAAAATGTAATAATTGTAATTGTTGAAGTTGACGTCGTTCTGCGCTAGGTTGACAGAGTCTTGGGCAATCTGCCATGACGCGTCTAGGCCGCTGCAGTCCGCATCATTTATCGCTTTACAATTCATCCCGTAGTGCGATTCAGGGTACGGGAGCTTGTACCAGCCGTAAATGTCGCCGACGATTGTCAATTTCCCGTATGAAATTTCATGATAGTAAGCGGCCACAGATCCGAACCAATCGCGCTTGACCTGATCGATGCTCAACGTATAATTGACGTTAGAGAAGGCTGCGGCAATCACGAGAACCCTTATGACACCGGACACAGGCGCAAATCGAGGTGAGTACCCGATAGCAGGAAGCGGGAGCGACATGTTCTTGGGCGTAGACACGGGAGGGTTTGAGTTCCCGATAGGAAAATCTCTCTGCGCAGTGACTGTCGACGATAAACTCGGGAAAAGGCTAAGCACGATAAGCAGCGCTAAGAGTACACTTCTTATTGACAGTCTTAAGCGCATTCTTCGTCGACCAAAACCTAGATCGCAATCAGCTGATTTTCATAAAGTGTTTAGAGACACATCAAACCGTACGATCTACCCTCATGATTGTATAGAATTGACAACAGGTAGACAACATTACTGTCACTTGAACAAGTAATCTGACGGAATCTGACTCACGTGCGTTGGTCCCTCATGCACATCACAGCATCGCGGCAAGGCGGTAAGTGTTTAAACTTAGGACTCTGGTGATATCACAATATGAAGGTAATCATGTAAGTTGCGCGTGAAGCAAATCCACATGATTGGATATTGCCTTACCGCCGTAGGAATCGGCGGAATTCTCGCATCGTTTGCGGGAGAGCAGTCGGAATATGTCGATCCAATCACCTTCGCAATTGCGACGGTCTCGATTTTTGTGGCAATAGTCGGCTTAGCGCTGGTCTTTAAACTGCCAGATAGGAAGGAAGCGCAAACCGCTTCGTCGCGAAGTCAGACGTATTGCGATGTGTCCCAACGGACTATGCTTAGTCAATTGAGTCAGAATTGTCGTCTCTTGCGCATTCAGTGGATCAAACTGGCGAAATAGCGAAGCAATTAGCTTCAGTCATCATCATGCAAGAGGACTGAACATAGAAGTACTATAGGCGACGAAACGAATGCAAAATCGGGGGAGCGCATTTGCGCTGAATCCTTCAGTACTCCAGCCCCTACCCAGGTAACGTAACTCATATCCTTAGCGAAATATGAAAGATCTTTGAATGCACCGTTCCCGTATGAGAGCAGCATTCCTCCATACGGCTTTGAATAGCCGCCTAATATCCAGGACGAGTTTGCGAAAGCTACGGAAAGTACACTGGACGTTTGCGTCGTACCTGTGACGTACCAAGGAAGGAATTCCGAGAGATCCATGAATTGCGATCCAGAATAGGTTGCCACCCAAGCCTTGCCTGGGAGAAGTTGAGCTACAGGGGACCCTCCAGCCAGCATCCACTCCAGACCATTCCATGCCATCGCATTGACGTTGAATCCGGATCCTATCAGCGAACTCAATTCCGATGTGAGGTCAACGAAGTTTCGACCATCAAAAGTCGCGAGGAATCCGACTCCGCCAATTAGCCAGTATCGACCGTTCCAGCCAATCGTTTGGACAGGCCCGAACGTTGCTACTTGCTCCTCAGCTTGCGCGGTCAGATCGTTAACTTTGGCGCCGTCGAACATAAAGAGCACTTTACGAGCAATCGGATAGTACGGGCGACCATATCCGCCGCCAACTAGCCAATAGCGCCCGTTCCAAGCATTCGCGTAGAGGATTGCGTCATCTTGCCTTGGAACTAAAGCGGATAGATCAGTGAACCGGTAACCGTCGAAGGTTGCTAGTGACATGTGGTTAGAAACTTGACCTGAAATAGCTGGAAAGATACCGGAGCCGAGTCCTGAGAGCAGCCACTGTTTGCCGTTATAACTCGCTGCGAAAATGTCTCCGCCATGCCAAGAAGATTCAGAAGAGTAGAGGGTTAATGTTCCTGCAACAACCTGCTCGCGACCGTCATGTAGATATATGTACGGGTTGGATCCGTTAATTCCAGAATCGGTTCCCCATCCCGAGATCAACCATTGAGAGCCATTCCAGCTCCCACCCCAAACGGTTCCCTGACTAGTGACTGGCATCAGCGGTGTTGCCGAGTATTCCGGGAGCAGAATTTGATAGAGCCTAGGCGCCTGACCCGGCTGAAACCACGTCCCATTCTGACCACCAACGAGAACGTACTGCCTTTCTGGTTCTACGGATGTTCCAAGTAACAAAATACCTTGATCAAATGGGAACACGATGATCGTCGTCCCAATGAGTAGAGTCACAAAGGCTAGAAGGACGATAGACGAGGCTTTTCGCGTCTTCCGTGCACCGCGTCGAGAGCAATTGACAATTGTGCCCGCGTTTTACATTTAGTCCTTTCCTAAAACTTCCGCTGCACTGTAGGCGGAGTCGCCTACTAACTGGTTTAGGCAGCTACCTTTGTCAACATCTCAGCGGTCCCCGTTATCTTTGCAAACTCTCCATCCAGACTGGCTAAACTGACAGCGTGGACCTCCTCCGCGTCAAAGTGCTTACCGTCTGGTCCGTTGCGATCAAAGGTGGCCGTAGCATCCGCAATCACGTAAGTTTCGAATCCGAGATTCCCTGCCATTCGGGCGGTTGTAGAGATACAATGATCCGTCGTTAGACCGATAATGACGACTGTACCAACATTACGATCATGAAGTTGCTTCTCCAAATCTGTTCCTATGAAAGCACTGTTAACTTCCTTCTCGATAACCACTTCGCCTATCAAAGGTTTGACAATTTCCTTGATTTCGAACCCAGCTGAAGCTGGGTTGAGAGGTGAATCCTTGAACCTTGATCGATGGCGGATATGAAAAATAGGCCGATCCGTCCTTCTCCAAGCCTCCAGAAGCTTTCTCATGTTCTCCTCCGCATGAACATTATTCCTATGACCCCATCTCGAGTCATCGAAACCCTTCTGAACATCAACTATGATCAACACCGCGTTTCTTGCGAGAGCATTCTGAGACAACTTTCACTCCACGTACGAATGGCGTATGAGAGGTTTAAGGGGTTACTGGCATTAAAGGAAGCTTTTCCCTACCTACGAGATTACCTTTCTCAGAGGAGAATACTTTTCGTATTCCCGGCTCGCGACGATTTCTTTCAGATGTTCCGCGACTTGCCAAACCTCATGGTAAGTGTTGTAGAGAGGTACAGGAGCGATTCTGATTATGTTGGGAGGACGAAAGTCTGGAACAACTCCGCGTGAGCGAAGCGACTCCGTGATGCGTAACGCTTCTTCGTGTTCTATTGCGACATGGCCCCCTCTCCTTTCTGATTCTCTTGGCGTCCCAATAGAGAAGTTGAAAGGGCTGTGTGAAAGTTGCTCGTCGATGAGAAACATGAGGTACGATGTCATCTTGAGGGATTTGGATCTGATAGTGTCTATTCCCGCATCCAAATGAATCTTCAAAGAACCTTCGAGAGGAGCTGAACTGAGAATCGCCGGAGATGATATTTGCCAGCCCCCAGCATTCTTAGAATGTTCAAACTTTAGCGACATATCAAACTGCCTCTCCTTGACGTTTCCGAACCATCCGGCGAGAGCAGGTTCACGGTTGAAGTGTTTCCTGTTCACGTAAAGGAACGCGGAGCTTCCGGGCCCACCGTTCAGATACTTGTAGCCGCACCAAACCGCGAAATCCACGTTCCACTTATCTAGGTAATGAGGAACTGATCCAACTGAGTGGCAGCAGTCGAAACCTATCAGGATATCATGTTTGTGGGCTTCCTCAGTGAGGTAACGCATGTTGAGAAGCTGTCCGCTCCTGTACAGGACTGAGGGCAGCAAAACCAACGCGACCTCGTTATCCATTAGCTTGACAATATCGTCCTCCTCAAGAAGGCGGTTATTCACGCTCCGCGCTAGAATCAGGTCGCGGTCCGCATTCATTCCTCTGAGTTTCAAGATGCTTCGCAAGGCATAGATGTCGGAAGGAAAATCAAGCTCATCAGCAATGATTTTCCTTCGCCCATGCTGGGGTTCATAGAATGTGTTCACAAGTTGATGGAGGTTAACTGTGGTTGTGCCTGTTAAGATGACCTCGTCAGGATCTGCACCTACGAGGCGGGAGCACATTGCCCCAACTTGTTCTGCAAAATAGAACCATGGCCGTCTTCCCTCGAGCCAGCCGCCTATTCCAAGCTTCCTCCAATCATCCAACGAGTAGCGGAGTGATTCTTCGGCATCTATGGCGAGAAGACCTAAGGAGTTTCCGTCCATGTAGATGGACCCACTAGGAAGGTAGAACCGTTCTCGGAACTTGGCTAGTGGGTCTTCCAAGTCGAGCTTTCGTGAATAACCTTCACTCATCTCTATCCCGCTCATCATAATCTCCGCTTGTTGGAACTAAGTAATCTACTCTTGAAAGATTATCCAATAGAGCAAGATTAGGATTAGCCAAGCCTCCCCTAGCATTGAAGAGTATAAGCCGAGCAAATGTTGCGACTGAAACTGATTGCTTAATTCGGTGAAACGGAGTACTACGACGCGACCGTTGATGTCCAGCAGTGAGGAAATTGCGGATGAGAAGCATAAGCATATTCGAGCTAGAGATCTCATTGCCGATTCTCTGCTTGGAGTATCTGACGGCTTAATCACGAATCTTTCGTTCTTAAGCGGATTTTCAGGAGCAATTTCCAGCATAGCCGTGATCAGGCTCGCAGGAACAGCTGCAATGCTTGCTGGCTCAGTTTCAATGTTCTTTGGCGGACTCCTAGCAACCCGATCCCACAATGATCTTTACCACGCGGACTCGAGGAGGGAGGGATATGAAATCGTACATGAGCCTGAGGAGGAAAAGAGAGAGCTCACAAACTTCTATCTTCAGAAGGGTCTAACCGAAGCTGAAGCTAAGACAGTTGTTGATAGAGTTGCGTCGAACAAGGAGAAGTGGCTTGAAGACATGTTGATTCATGAGCTTCACCTCCACAAGAGCGAACTCGGGCACCCCTTAAGGAAGGGAGTTGTAATCGGCTTATCTTTCCTAGTCGGCTCGCTAGTGCCCCTTTTGCCCTATCTTCTGCTCACTTTGGGGAACCATCCTAACCTCGTGTCACTCGGCACTTCTCTTCTATTTCTCTTCATAGTGGGAGCCTGGAAGGGGCGAATTGTCGGCAGGAGTACTTGGAAGAGTGGTCTGGAGATGCTCTCGATCGGAGTCGCAGGAGCTCTTCTCCTTTACGTCATTGGTTCAGCGTTTGTTTTCGCATGATGCGGAGAGGCTCTGCCGAAAAGTTTTTTCACCGTCCCAATGTTCTGTCGCTGGGCGAGTATCGTGGTCGCAAAGGATTCTGTTTGGGTTTCACCGATCGTTTGGCTCTTCATTGGCCTACTGATAGGGACATCAATAGGCTACACGTTTTACCAGACAGACATAGCTGCGTATCTCCCACATCCATCAGGAGTGACGCAAACAGTTACGACATCCGCGCAAGCACCTTCGGTTGTCAATCTAATGATAGTCCCTGACTGGGGAGGAGCCACCTACGACGCCTTCATCACCGCGGCCAACGCCAATGGCTCTATACCTAAGCCTGGAACAAACTCGACACGGCCCGGGCCAAACGATAACAATGTAACAGTTCCCGTGAACCAATCCGTAACATTCGTAATAACAAATCTAGACACAGCACTCAACCTGAACTTCACTGGAAACGTTACACTTCCGTTCACGATCTACAATGATACTGCGAGCGGGCAGGTGCCTCTCAGCTATAGCATAGGTCAGTCAGTGAAGTTAGCGGTATCGCATACTTTCGTTGTGACAGGAACAGACGTGAACATTCCGATTCCACCAGATACGATCGTAACCTTCACTACAAGGTTCACGACGCCCGGTAAGTATCTCTACTACTGCGCTGCACCTTGCGGACCCGGCATGAACCTAGTCGGGTACATGCAAGGCTACATTAACGTAGTATAAATTGAGATTCACACGCGACATCATCGTTGAACTTTTCTAAGACTAAACTAGTCTCATGTCACCCGTTCTAATTCGCATTGCCAGTAATAAGAGGCCGGTAACACTTTATTCAGCAAGAGAGATATGTGCAAGAGTAATCTCGATTCTAGGTCGGTTGAATCCTACGGTGAACGCACTATGCCACGAATGTTAGTCTTTGTAAACATATTTGTCGAATCTCCCATTCTTGACGACGTCGTTCACGCACTCTCACAGATTCCTAATGTCGAAGAACTCTATGAAGTCACGGGGGAATTCGATATTGTCGCCCTCGTCTCAGCCGCTGATATAGAGGAATTCCGAGATGTCTTGAAGAATAAGCTCCTCAAGATCAAGGGGGTGAGAAGCACAGTTACTTCCATAGTAACGAACGAGCATAAACGTCCCCGAAACGGAATATACGCAGCCAAGTAACTTCCGCCTTCCTCTCAGAAGAAGACCGATTACGACACGAATAATCCACACCTCTTGAAAGGCTTTATCTCCGTCCGCGGCGACTTCTAGCTGTTCCTACTTGGGTGAACAGCGGAAGCTTGCAGCGATAATGTTCACGGACATTGTAGGATACACTGCGCTGACACAGCAGAACGAAGCCCTTGCCCTAAGAAACTTAGAACTTCAGCGGCGAATCGTAAGGCCAATCATAACGAAACATTCAGGTCATGAAATAAAGACAATTGGCGATGCGTTTCTAATCGAATTCCCAAGCGCGTTAGAAGCAGTCGAATGCGCAGTTGAGATTCAGCGCACCCTACCGAAAGACCTGTCCGAAGGGGACGCTCGTCTTCAACTGCGTATTGGAATTCACGTGGGCGACGTGGTCTATCGGGAAGGAGACGTGTACGGGGACGCCGTAAACATAGCTTCACGAATCGAACCCTTGGCCACTCCCGGAGGCATTTGCATATCACGCGAAGTGTACGCGCAGGTTTGGAACAAAATTGAATATCAATTCGCCGAGCTTGGGGAACATGAACTGAAGAACGTGCAATACCCTGTGCTAGTTTACGCGGTCGAGCTTGAATCGGCCGGTAAGACCGGGCAATCCGCTCAATCCGTCAAAGCGGCTCTCCGCTTAAGGCTCAAGAAATTTGAACCCGACGCAGTGAGCATGCTCACTCTTGCAGCGGTCATCGGTATGGAATTCGATTTCAGCGTGCTCCGTGGAAGCAGCCAGGAGAACGAGGACACTCTTCTCGAACACCTTGAATCCGCCATTGCGCAGGACATGATCGAGGAAGTCCCAAGCGTAAAGGGCAGGTTTACGTTCACTGACAATCAGCTTAGAGAACTCTTACTCGAAGACCTAATCGAGATGCGGAGAACGAGATATCACCTGAAGATTGCTGAATCAATGGAAAAGGAGTACTCAAAGAGTCTTGAGACAAACGCTTCACTCATAGGCTATCACTTTGCCAAAGGCGGGGATTCAGTTCGAGCAGTAAAATATCTAGCCATCGCTGGCGACGCGAGCATGACCGCGCACGAATATGAGCAAGCGATAGTTGTCCTAAAACGCGCTTTGGAACTTATTGATGCAGGGGGCGGCAAGGGAAAAGAGAAGGAAATCATTCTGGATAAACTAGGTAAATGCTACTTTCAGCGGGTGCTTTCCCGGAAAGAGACTGTTAACAGTTGAGAGAGTTGATCGCGTTACTGCGCCGTGCCGCACCGCTTACATACTTTGTCGTCAATCGATAGTTTAGCGCCGCAATTGCTACAATACTTGACCTTACTGGTCCCCCCAGTACTTCCTTCATTAGAGGGATGATCATCAGTACTCGAAGTCCGTTTATATTTTGGCGCCCCTTTCGTCAATTCTTTCAAGTATTCACTGATCTTCTCATCGAGCATCAGAAAATGCCCCTCATCGATCTTCCCTTCGTTAAGCATTTCAATCGCGTCGTGCTTCAGCCGCTCTAGGCGCGTCCTGCATTCTTCCCTATCCACGGCGAACTCGTTGTACGTTGAATCTATTCTAGTCAAATAGCTGGAGAGCGTACGCCGCTTCCTGTTTCCGAGGAACTTGACGCCGATTAATCCTCCAACTACCACTATGATCCCTCCAATCACAAGAACTAGGCTTGTGAACGACAATTGGGAACCCGCAGCGGGGACACTCTCAGACGTCGAAGCAACCGTAGTGGTGGGGATTGACGTTGAGGTAACGAATGAAGACGTGGAAATGGCGGTTGGTGTAGAGGCCGGCGTTGATGTTGTCGGTGTTACCGAAGTTGTAGTAACTGGGGTCAAGGAGGTGAATTCGGAGCTTGATGTGATTGAAATGACGGTTGTCATCAATCCGCTTGCGGTGCTTCCCAAGATCACAATGGAGGAGGGATAACTCAGCTCAACCGTTGCGTAACCGTTCGTAAGCTGAGTGGGGCCTCTCACATAGACGAATACGAAATAGTACGTGCCGCCCGACGGAAAACTCAGGGACCGGTAAGGGTTATTGTGGCCGACCGACATCTCCTCAACGAATAGCGGTCTCGCGCTCGGATTGAGCCGACAACTCTGAATGGCATTGAGATCGTTCGGCGCAAGAATGTAGAAATTAATGGATACATCCGAACCGTAGGTCCCTATAATTATCTGGCCAGCTTTCGCTGAAAAAGCAACCGTAAGAATAGTACACTGACCCTGCGCAGGTGGCTGAGTAACAGTCATCGTAGTCGATACGCCAGATGATTGGCTGCTCGCAAACGGGATAGAGAAGATCGAGGCAACGACAGCCACTAACAGAATACCTACAACAGCTATTCGCAATTTCAGAGTTACGTACCAACCTACAAGTCAAATTAGCGGCTCCCTCTAGAAAGTCACAATATAAGTTATCTCTTGTCCGCGAAAGCCTTCGAAATACTGAACTTATGCTGAGATCGCTTGAAAAAGAATCAAACTACTAAATTGGAAAGTGAAATAGGAGGGCATACTGTTTATTCCGTCTAGTCACTCAGCCCTCTATCGGTGTTTCGTATGCGTCTCGCGAACTCGTGCAGCATTTTCAACGCGATCTTAGGGTTCGCGAAAATTAAGGTCTTGAAGGCTGGTGCCGAAAGAACCAGAAGCCTAGACGCTTCAACTGCTATAACGTCGGCTGACCGGGGTTGATTTTCTAATATTGCCATTTCTCCGAAGAATTGACCTGGTCCAAGTCTTGATAAGAGCTTCCCGCCTGACCTCACCTCTACGAGCCCTTCAAGGATGAGGTAGAAACTATCCCCTGCCTCTCCTTCACTCACAATATTTCTTCCAGGCTCAAAACTGCGTTCCCTCCATGATTTGACAACCAGCCCCAAATCTTGTTTGGTCAAGCCGGTCCACAAAGGACTGTTCTGAAGCATTTCAACAGCGGAATCGTTCAAGTCTTAAGCCCTACATTGGCAGCGCCATCTATACGATATTACCATGCTTCATGATACTCATGACGCTATATGTTACTCGTGTGCCCGGCGCGGATATTCGCGTATACCGCGATTGACCCTACTAGAACTTGCGTACATCGGGATGGCTCCAAATTGACGTTACACATCTGAACGATTGGATGATCCGGTGAGATAGACCCCGAAAACGACTCAAGTTTTCAGGGAATATTCAAGTCGGGTATTTGATATGAGTTGACTCGATAGCTGTCTTTGTACGGCTTTATATCGAGCACAGGTGTCCCATCAAAATAGTCCAAACCCTTAACCGTGAGAAATCGTCCGTCCACCTTCAGCAGCTCAACCAAACTCAAACCAATAGGATTAGGTCTGCTTGGAGATCCTAACGCGAAGACACCCACTAATGGAAGGTCCTCAACTCGCATCCCCTCCCTTAAGGCGCGGCGAGGCCTAACTTTCAGGACGCCCAGTTGTTCAGGCCGCAACCTGTTGAAGTAACCTATAACGAAGATGTGCGAGTAATCTTGAACTCCATCCAAGGCGTCAGCATATTCGTGCAAGATCTCCACAGTCGCCTCCAAATCCTTGTAATTTGCCCTAACGTCATCGTCACTAGCCGTTGTATGAACAATCCCGATGGGATGTAGCTCCAAAGAAATCTCTAATCATGAGAGCAGAGCTGATAATTAGCCGCTACGGTTACCGAGAAGAAATAAAATTGTTAAGGGACGTTGCTAGACTGTTGCTCTACCTTTCGGTTAAGCTTAAGGAGTCAGATTGAGACGTCAAATGAGAACTCGGACCCTCGGATAAGAGAGGCAATTCGCATACATGGCGATGAGTGTATCGGACTCCTCATAGGAATAAGAGCAGTGGACATCGTCACCAAGGAACTCGCGATATCAGAGACGGAACGGGTGAAGGTCACACTTGGAACCAAACAATGCTTAGGAGACGCTTTCAAAGCGCTTCTCCACCTGCAAGACAACCAAATCGTGTACGTTGAGCCGCACGATGACGTGATTCGCGTTGGAAATGGGACCGACCTGATTGAACTGCATCTGACTCCAAGAAAACTTAGAGAGATAAGTGAGGTTAAGAAAGCAACAGACGCAGAACTCTTCCCACTAATCAGAAAATTAAGGAATTGATATTGGGTGTCGAGAGTACTTTCCTAATGCGCACATGGGATCCCAGTGTGGCAACGGGACAGGTTCAGAGTTAAGTATCTCAATGACCTCTGGAGTGAGGTTCTCCTTCCGGACAACCACTTCATACACGTACTCATCAAACCATTCATCCATCATGTACATGTATCCTTGATCTCCAACATTTGCCCCCCAGCTGTTCTCCACTCGCCACTTCTTTGGTCTGTCATGCTCATCCAGGTCAACGCCGGTAATCACCATCGCGTGAGTTATCTCACTATCCAAGAAGTCTAATCTCGCAGCTTTGTCGAGATTGAACTTCGTGTCGTAAACCGATTGGTAATCATAGATGTTGAGGTCCATTGCGCCCATCTCGGTCTCAAGCATCTTAGCTACGTCGCAACCGAACCATACGGCGTGATTACCTTTGATCATGTCTATCGTCGCCCTTTTCATCGTCCTCAAATCTACGTTCAAGTAGCGGGTCTCTTGTCCGCCTACCACGTTACCTGAATATTTGACGTTGTACAGCCGGTTGAAGGCCCTGTTGGGAGCATTAATCAGGCTGACGAAATCATCGAGAGCTACTCTGACGAACTCCTTGTAAAACTGAAGCGGCGTGGTGTCTCCTCGGGTATGAAAAGCTCCATCCTTATCACGCCATTCCCAGAAGAAGGTTTCAGGCGGGACACCTAGATCGATGCACAGCATCCGGTAGAATTCCTCCATCAACTCCCCTTTTCTATCCCTCAACTCACCAGTCGAAGATCCATTCTCATTCATATCGCGCAATACCTTGGCATATTCCCTTAGTTTCGAAGCAGTTAGGGCGTTCATTGCGTCCGAGTCGTTGCTGTTGGCTGTTTCAGGCATGAACGTTTTCGGAATTACACCGTACTTTCTTACTAAATTCACGAACATGTTCCATTGGCCTCCGTCAGGTATTGGGTCTGAAAGAAGTGAGGTAACCAGCCTGCCATCCAGTGGCTCCTGCTTTGTCTCGATTATGTTTTCTAGGAAGTAGTTTGCCTTCTCCAGTTTATCCCAAAACATTTGATATATCTCCGACAGTTCGAACGTTTTCAAGTTCAGAGTCTTCATTGCTTCCAGAGAGAGTATACTGAGTCCGGAGAATAGCCAGCATCTTCCCGACCTTTCCTGATTCGTAGCATCTGGAGATTCGATCAGGTTGCTGAAGGTGAGGTTTTGCTTGTCAACCTCTCTCCTACTCAAGGCAACGGCTGCAATGCCGTTCTCAGTGACCGCATTCAATGCCAGTATGTTCTTCGGATTTACATTGAAAGATTGAGAGAATCTTCGCAAATCTTCAGAACTTAACTCCTTCTCCAAACCATCTTCGCCCGATAACTATTACTGATTCAGTCTGCTCGTCATCAACTTATCGTATCCTCGTCAAGGTAAGTGGCGGATTCATCTTTATCATGGGTAACAGTTTACCGTGGTCAGTGGATTAATCGAGCAGACTCCTTAAGCGCATGGCTTATTCCGTTCGACTACCGAAATTCTAATCTACTCTTCAGCGTGCGCTCTAGCGAACATAAAAGAGGTTAGGGACCGGCGTCATGGCTTCGCTCACAATATTCAGCGCCATAATACTCGCCATTGTGGAGGCAATCACCGAATTCCTACCAGTCTCCTCCACGGGGCACACAATTCTAGCCGCCGTTATCATGGGCGTTCAGCAGACACCATTCGTCAAGAGTTTCGAGCTTGTCCTGGAATTCGGTTCTATCTTGTCCGTGATTGCCCTATACTGGCGCCTTTTCCTAAATCTTGAGGTTCTAAAGAGGTTAATTGTCGGCGTCATCCCTACAGGGATTGTAGGTATGCTCATTTACCGATTCTTCAAGAATTACTTGTTTGGCAATACGCAAATTGTCTTATGGGCTCTACTCCTTGGCGGAATCTTCCTTATCGTGTTCGAGTGGCGTTACAAGGAGCGCGCGACCTACGATGATGTTGCCCGCATACCCTACAAACATTGCCTGCTAATCGGCATATTCCAAACGCTGTCAGTCATCCCAGGCTTATCGAGGTCAACCGCCACAATCACCGGAGGTCTAGCTCTCGGACTGAAAAGGCAAACTATCGCATTATACTCCTTCCTGCTCGCAGTTCCAACATTGATTGGAGCCTCCGGGTATGATCTTGTGATGTCCATAAACCAATTCAGCCCAAGTCAGGATAATCTGCTTGTAGTCGGTGGCGCAACCTCATTTTTCGTCGCGTTACTAGTGATCAAACTATTCATGTCATACATCAGGACGAAGAACTTCATCCCGTTTGGCGTATACAGGATATTAATCGTTGTCGTCTTCTATCTATTGGTCATCGCTTGAACGGTGTATCCGATCTCTAACCAGGATTCACTGGCT
>CAZAGP010000015.1:0-2654 GCA_964484575.1 uncultured Candidatus Bathyarchaeia archaeon
CAAACATAACGATCGCCGCCGCAATCCACCAGCCGAAGTTGGCGTAGTAGAGGTAGCTGAACCATGTCTGGTAAACTGTGACGTAGACTGAGAAGTAGGCGATTATCGCGTACAGTATAACTGCATAGTACGGGACCCCCCGTTTATTCACTGTAGCGAATTTTGCTGGTATTACTCTATCGAATGAGTAGGCGAAAATGTTTCTTGTTGGGACGAAGAAGTAAATGACTGCGAAACCAATGTCATTGAGGAATAACCCGAAGGGTACAAGGAAGGCTAGTAACGGATTGTTAGTTATGTAACTGATTAGGTAGGCTGGAGACGGAATTACGGGTAATGGAGATTGACCGTTCACGAAGAGTGTTGACGCGGCAACTAAGAAGTCATGGCCAAAGACATTGTACATGGATGCGTACAGGATGTAGATTAGAACCGCGAAAATTATTGGTGACACGAATATGGCAAGGCCCTGAGCTTTTCTGGGATCGCCTTTCACTTCGCCAGCGAAGTACGAACTATTCGCGTAACCAATGTAACTAAGCATCGTGTAGACTAACCCAACAAATGTTGCGCCAGAAGTGAAAGTAATCGGGGCACCGATGCTATTCGTGCCGCTCTTCACTATTGCGTCTACGGTCGTTCCTGACTCGGCATTGAACCCCGCCACAAATGCAGCATGACTCGATGATAACATCATTCCGATGAAGATGACATAGATGACGGCTTGAATACCAAACAGGACGATCATGAATCTGAAAATTTGGTTGACGGGAAGAAACATCGTTAAGACAACGAAAGGCAGGATTACGGCAGGAAGAACGAATTGCGTGTTCTGATTACTTAGAGCTGTAGCGATACCCGCATATGACTGATTCCCGGTCGTTATCGCCAAATTCGTGAAAATCATCGGGAGTTTAGTTGAAACAGCCAGGTAAGGAAATAGACCCGCCCAAGTTATCATGATAACTACGAAGACAATATTCTCCATAAACGCTACCGACGGGTGAATGATGCGCCCAACCCAAACGTAGTCACCGCCAGTTCTGGGCATTGCCGTAGAAAGCATCCAATACACGTAAGCTACGATTAAGTTTACAATGAGTGCGGTAAAGACGGTTCCAGTCAGATCCGCATCAGGGTACGATGCGGAGGCGTATACGATCCAAAATGCATTGACAAGTATTCCCATGCCAACAAGATTCGCTATAAAGGCATCGTTAGCGCTAACGTTTCTAGTGAGCCCTGAAGACTTGCGAACATAGAGACCAGATTCTTTGGACATGATTCCTATCCCTACCGAAGATTTGCACTACGGAGACAGGAACTGCATATAACAGTTTTTATTCTATACCCTATCGCAGGCGGTTTCCTGGCTGTCTCCAATGGCGAATAAGCAACATGTCTATAGATTGGTGAAAACAGGCACCTGTGAGTGACCGCTTAGCCATGAGCAAAACAAGGGTCTTCTTCGTCACTGATCTGCACGGTTCGGAGCGTTTGTTCCTGAAATTTACGAACGCGGGGAAGGTGTACCAAGCTAATGTCTTGGTGATCGGTGGGGATATCACGGGGAAGACGATCACTCCAATTTTCAATAAGGATGGATCGTGGACTGCGCAGTATGTTGGAGCCTGGAGAACTGCCCGAACTCAGGAGGAACTAGAGAAGCTTGAGCGAGATATTCGAGATCAAGGAAGCTATGTACATAGGACGACTGAGGACGAATGGGCGTCCCTTAGACAGAGCGAATCGAAGATGGACGAGCTCTTCACGCAACTTATGTCCAATAGTATTCGAAGCTGGACTAAGATTGCTGAAGATCGACTTAAGCCATTGGGCTGTAAGGTCATATTCAATATAGGGAACGATGATCACGCTGTCGTAGGCGATATAATCAAAGAATCTGATTACGTGATTTATCCAAATGAAATGGTCGTTCAAGTTGATGATTATCACGAAATGCCTAGCGTCGGTTATTCGAACATGACGCCGTGGAATTGTCCCGGCGATCTCTCTGAGGAGGAACTGTTGGCTAAGCTTGAGACGGCGACCTCAAATTTGGAGAAGCCTGAGAGGAGTCTGTTCAATTTCCATTGTCCTCCGTATGATACTCAGATCGATGTGGCGCCGAAGCTTGACGCCGATCTAAGACCCGTACTAACGCCAGGCGGTGAACCAGACATGGCACATGTAGGATCCACGTCGGTAAGAAAAATGATTGAGAAATTCCAACCACTTGCTGGGCTACATGGACATATTCATGAATCTCGAGGCTTCTCGCAGATTGGAAAGACGATTTGCTTCAATCCAGGTAGCGAGTACATAACCGGCGTCCTGCGAGGGTTGGTAGTGAACCTCTCGGAGAAAAAGATGGACAATTACGTGTTTACTGAAGGGTAAACTGGCTAGTTACGCTATTCTAAGGACGGATTCCAGAGTACTAGATGTTATATCAGTAAGCTCTGCTGACTGGTGTTTTATTTGTAGAGTGGGAACTTTTTGCAGAGATCGATAACGTTCTGTCTGGTCTTTTTGATTGTGTCATTTTGTTTTATGTCGTCTCTGAACTTCTTTAACGCTTCGTTCCTTTGGTCTTTATCTTCGTGTAGTTCGTAATTTTTGACTTCGAATATTATTTTAGCTATCCAGGTGCC
>CAZAGP010000016.1:0-3611 GCA_964484575.1 uncultured Candidatus Bathyarchaeia archaeon
ATGGTAAGCACGCATTCCTTGTTTAGTCTGACGAAGTTTTCCTGTTGGGGTCTTCGGTTTCCAGCTGGTGGGCGTGTTTCGCGAGGGGGAAGGAGGTCGAGTGGAGGATATCCGGTTACGGCCATTTCTGGAAATGCGACAACGTCTGCTCCCGCCTCTCCAGCTTTTTTCGCGTATTCGATGATGAGTTGCTTGTTTCCTTGCAAATCTCCTACTGTAGCGTTGATTTGTGCCATTGCGATGCGCAAGTAAGATCGATGCGATTATGCTATTTGGTTAACAAAAGCCTTTGGTGCTGTTGATTTCACTAGGCCGACGTATCCAATGAAGGTCCAGGTCCAAAGGTAGAGAAGGAATAAGAGTAGACCTATACTGAGTCTTCGTGTATCCTTGGTAAAGATTAGCCAATTTCGTAAGTTATTTTTGAGTGTCTTCGCAAGTTCCCTCGCGCCATCTCTTCCGCCGCGAGCCCTAAGACTCTGACCCCAACGTAGAAAGGCTCCCGGATGTTCATCAACAGTGTTCTTGTCATGGTATACTAGCCGCTCCTGTACTGTAACGATGCGCATTCCGATTGTTGCGAGGTGACGGCCGAAGATCGTGTCTTCGCCCGCGTGGATATTGTTGAGGAGTTCTCTGCAAGATAGAATCAGGTCTCGGCGTACAAGGGCATTGCTGAAAGCAACGCTCCCGAATCGCTTTGCAATATGTTTCAGGTAATCTTCATAGATGGGCAATCTGTCCACAGGTGAGTCGCCGATTGCCAGGATCATTCCCACATTCGGTTGCCTAAAGCTAGATACCTTTGGCCACCATGAGTCATATACGTATACGTCGGAATCGATGATTGCTATCCATTCGCCGGTGCATGCGCGGGCTTGAGTGTAACGAACACTCCCAAGCAATCCTCTGTTTACGATCACTTCTGCGCCTAGAGATTTAGCGATTGCAACAGTGCCGTCCGTTGAGCCAGCGTCTAGGATTACAATCCGGTTGACTGGAATGTTCGCTCGGATCGCCTCGATGCATTTAGCAATCGTCTTCGCACTATTCTTGGTCGCAATTGAAGTGTCTATGCTCATGGTTCCCTCTCTACGTACTTGTCTGCTTGTCTCACTCCCAACTTCGTGTTAAGCGCATTAAAGAGAGATTTTGCGAATTCTTTCGGGTCCCTCTCCTTAGGAATCTCCGTGACCTCGTTTCCATTAAAGGTCACTAAGAGTCCAGAGAGTAAGGCTTCGGATAGCATTCGAGGCAGCCCATCTTCACTTGTCATTCGAATTAGCCTTCGGTGGCGTCTGTAGAAAGCGGGCATCTGATTTCGTTCTATGAATTTGACTACTTCGATGTTGGGTAGATTGATTTTGTAGTCAGCGGGATGGGTAATGCTGCCTAGGATGGTTATCTTCTCATTTGGGTGCTGTCGCGCGTACTCGATAATCCATTGGAGACGATAGATCTCTGCATTGCGCTCTCCCCCTGGGCAGTAATACAGGATGTCACGGTCCGGGATGATGTCCCGAAGTGTCGGAGATAGAAATTCTCTTGATGCTATTGGGAAGGGAATTACGCTGCCTTTTCTTCGAACAAACTCGCAAAGGTGAGGAGAAACATAAATCACTAAGTCCGTGCAACGCAAAACTATTCTCCAATATACTCTTCTCCAAATCGAACGTTCCCGCGCATACCAGTACGCGTCGCTACCTACAAAATGGATGATGGTCTTCTTACGCAGAATCTTCGCCATGACTATGTATCTGCTGCAGGTTTGCAAGTATATGCCATAGACTAGACCAAACCTCCAGATTAGGGAAGGACTAGGGGAGCGTATCTTATCGGTCCATTCTGCCTTGAATCCATTAGCGTTGAGAGCTTCGGCTACCATGTCTGCGTTAGGGGAGCCGGCTCCTACCACTAGGATTCCTGAGGGGGAAGTCATAGTCCATCCTCGCGCACTACGCCTAGGTTTCAGCGCTGCGGGAGATTGTAGGGCACATGTATAATAGATTCTAGTTGCGAAAGGGGAACATTGGGTTTGAGGCAGGATGAATCAGAAGTACGTTACCCGGTTCTGGTACTACTTCAGAATGGGCTATAGTACGTATCTTACTTTCATCATGGGATACGTTACTACACTGATCACTGTGTATTACTTGGCGATAAAGAATCTTCCTTTCCTGTTGAAACTGTTCCCGAGTTTTTGGATGTTCTCGCTCCTTGCAACGGTCATCGGGTCCCCTTTATCAGTTGCTATAGGATGGCTGCATCTGAAGAGAACGCATGCGTACAGTTCAGAGTTAGACATCTCAGTTGAGTCAAATCAATACTCGTACAAGCTTATCCCTGGCAAAGAGGCAGAAGCGTTCGTACCAAGCTATCTTGAAATCTTGAGGTTAGTAAGTAAGCTTCTCAAGTCGCAGAATTTGCTGAGCGAGGAAGATGAATCGCGTGTTAGCGACGTAGAGAGAAAGTTGCAGGCTCTGATTGAAGGAAACGTTGTTGGGAGCCCACGAAGATCCAAGATTTAAGCATCTATTCCGCTTCAGCTATCAGAATATCTTCAACTTGTCTGGCAATCGTGGCCCACCCGAACCTCTCTTCTACCCACTTGCGTCCTTTATTGCCTAATCTTTCGCTAAGCGCTAAATCTGAGACCGTTAGTTTGATCTTGTCCACCCACTCCTCAACCTGATCGTTCTCAATAGTCCAACCTGTCTGATTCTCCAGAATAATTTCTGGAACGCCTCCTATCCTACTCGCAATAATCGGCCTACCAACGAGGGAGGCTTCAAGAACGGTCGTGGGGCAACAGTCTAACCCTGAAGCCAGAACGTAACAGTCAGATGCCGTTAGCATTTGACGGACTTTCTCGGTTGTCGTTATTCCGGGAACAAAGTGCACGTTGGCCAAGCCTGAGAAATGTCTTTTGATTAATGGTAAGAATGATTGATCTACTGACTCGCCCTCTGAAATGTAGAAGTGAACATGAGGCAGTTTGACTACTACATCACGGAACTTTAGTAGGCCGGTGACTTTCCTCCAGACCGTATGATTCTGGATTATTGCTATGGCGGGACGTTGAAACTCGAGGCCTTCCTGTGGGAAGAACTCTGCGGGATCCACTCCTTGATACACTACTTCAGTTCGCTTATTCAACGTTCGATGTTTTACAACTTCTTCCAGCCATCTACAAATTGGAGTTATCTTTCCTGACATGTGTGTTCCTGCTGACTGGAGGTAGAGGTGTTGGATGGAGACAGCGCGTTTCTTCCAGCTGGCTGATCGTACCCAGTCCCAGTACT
This sequence comes from uncultured Candidatus Bathyarchaeia archaeon, assembly GCA_964484575.1. Taxonomy (GTDB): domain Archaea; phylum Thermoproteota; class Bathyarchaeia; order 40CM-2-53-6; family 40CM-2-53-6; genus FEN-987. The sequence continues at coordinate 3,303 of CAZAGP010000016.1, forward strand.
CTTGCCACCAATTCCCTCTTAGATGAAGGATCATCGGCTTTTTCCTTCTGAGAAAGGTTGAGAGGTGATATTGACCAGCGTAGTATGGGCTGTCTGAGTAAATTATGTCAGGTTCAAATGCTGAAACCGATTCAGATAAGCTTCGGCCCTTAGTGGTCTTCGGAACTATCCGGTCGGCTATCTTCTTAGTGAATGATGCGTGGCTATCACCTTGATTGGGATAAGTGAGTGTTACGATTTCAAATGTAATCCGAGACGAAAAATTATTTGCCATCCTCTCTATCATGCGCGCTTTGAAGGGAGCAACTA
>CAZAGP010000017.1:0-5717 GCA_964484575.1 uncultured Candidatus Bathyarchaeia archaeon
AGATGCAGAACAAGTAGGAGCGAAGTGAAATGAAGCTTCAGCTTTTTGAAATGGAACGATGGCAATCGACTTGGGAAAATCGTGTAGAATACAACCTTTCCGAGAGCGGGGTCCATCCACTCCAAGTCAGCGAATTGCTGGACGGCGGAGAAAGTGAATTTCTGACGCAGCGCTTAGAGTATAGCCAGTCAAACGGGACGGAGGAATTAAGGAGAATCATATCAGCAATTTACCCAAACGCTGAATTTGAGAACGTACTGGTTACTAACGGAAGCTCCGAAGCGAATTTCCTATCCACATGGGCACTTCTAGAAAGAGGAACAGAGGCTATCGTTATGCTCCCTAACTATATGCAGGTCTGGGGCTTAGCAAGGAACCTCCAAGCCAAAGTTAAATCATTCAGGCTACGTGAGAAAAACGCAGAATGGGAGCCCGACCTGACAGCATTAAAGAGAGCAACCAACAAGAAAACTAAGTTGATCGCTATTTGCAACCCAAATAATCCAACAGGAGCAATCATGCGCGAGGAAGCTCTCAACGAAATATGTGAAATAGCGCGCAAAGCAGGGGCGTGGATACTTGCAGACGAAGTCTATCAAGGATCAGAACTCAGTGGGAAGACAACCCCCACGTTCTGGGGAAGATACCCGAAGGTAATAGTGGTAAATGGCCTCTCGAAGGCGTACGGGCTACCTGGAATGAGAATCGGGTGGATACTTAGCACCAAAGATCTTGTTAGTAAACTCTGGGCATACCATGATTACACGACAATATGCCCATCACCTCTAAGCGATTACCTGGCTAGAAAGGCACTACAACCCGACATGCGCAAGAAAATTCTGGCTCGGACAAGGCATATCCTTGAGGCGAATCTTTCACTCTTCACAAGTTGGATAGAACACCACCAACAGAACTTCTCGTTTCTCCCCCCGCAAGCCGGAGCAATTGCCTACGTCAAATACAATCTCAAAATCAATTCAAGCAAGTTTGCAGATCGACTATTGAAGGAGAAGAGCACACTAATCGTTCCAGGAGACCATTTCGGCATGGACGGATACCTGCGCATCGGGTACGGGTCGCCGAAAGATTACCTCTCCTCAGGTCTCAACCGGATTGATGAACTAGTTGAAGAGATCAGGAAACGGAAATGAGAAACAATTAGAGTAAAAAACCGATGCGTCCAACACTTGTGATCGCGAAAGAATCAGGCAACCTACAGCGTCGGTGAGACTAACTCAATCTCTATCATCTCAAGATAATGCTGTGGACTGTAGCAATCGCGCGGACCTAGTCAGAACAGCTTCCTACTCGTGAACGGTGTACACAACTCTTTTACAATCGACGTCGGTTGAGCCACCAACCGAGGTTGACCTGTTTGGAAGCCAAGGGATCAAAGATTGTTGTAACCCCACCTGGTCCAAAAGCACGTGAACTCCTTCAGAAGGATCAAACCTTCATTACACATTCAGCCGTGAGATGGTACCCGCTAGTTGCAGAATCAGGGTCCGGGTGCATTGTTAAGGATGTTGACGGAAACGAGTTCATCGATTTCAATTCAGGCCTCGCCGTGTTGGCCGTTGGCCAATCACACCCTCGCGTCGTCCAAGCAATTAAGACTCAAGCGGAAAAGCTGCTCCACTACTCTTGGACTGACTTCTACTATAAACCACTAATTGATCTTGCCGAACAGCTTACGAAGATTACTCCGGGAACTTTTCAGAAGAAAGTCTTCATGGCGAACAGCGGTGCCGAGGCTATAGAGGCAGCAATGAAAGCATCTAGATGGCACACCAGAAGACCACTCTTCTTGGCTTACACCGGGTCATTTCACGGCAGAACGTTCGGAGCAATGAGCCTAACCGCCAGCAAGCCCGTACAACGACGATATTTCTCGCCCTTAGTCTCGGAAGTGACACATGTACCATACCCATACTGCTACAGGTGCCCATTTCGTCTCCAATACCCTGAATGTGACTTGTGGTGTGTCGACTTCATAGAGGAGGAGGTTCTAATGAAGTATCACCCCGGCGAGGAGACTGCAGCAATGTTCATAGAACCAGTACAAGGAGAAGGCGGGTACGTGATCCCACCCGACGAGTATTTCAAACGCTTGAAGAAGATCCTCGACAAGTATGGAATTCTGCTAGTCGACGATGAAGTCCAGTCAGGAATGGGTAGAACCGGAAAATGGTTTGCGTTAGAACACTGGGGCATCACACCCGATATTATTAAGATCGCCAAGGCCCTAGCATCTGGACTACCGTTAGGGGCGGTAGTAGCGAAGGAGGAGTTAATGGACTGGGAGGGAGGGTCGCATGCTAACACTTTCGGAGGCAACCCAGTCGCCTGCGCTGCGGCACTACAAGTCATCGACATAATAAGACAGGAGGGCCTACTCGAGAACGCGAACAAGCAGGGAACATACTTGGTCAAGCGATTACGGGAGCTTCAACAGAAGTACCCGATCATAGGAGATGTGCGCGGAAAGGGTCTAATGGTTGGTGCAGAACTCGTGAAGGATCCTGAGACGAAGGAACCGGCAGCAAAAGAGGTGGTGGAAGTGATGGACAAATGCTTCAAACGCGGATTAGCCATCATAACGTCAGGAAAGAGCACAATGCGCTTCGCGCCACCACTAATAATCACAAGCGAACTAGTAGATGCCGGAGTAGACATTTTCGAAGGGGTCATAAAAGAAATAGTGGAATAGCCAATCCAAACCACAACCCCCTAAGAGCTCGAATGGTCGACATCAGGATGAGCCATTTCCATGGATGACCGGTACTCGGCCAGCTTATATTGAATCCTAGTCAGCTTGCGTTCGATCAGTTTGACGAAAACTACGTCTCAAGAGCTCTACGAGAGAGCTGTCAAGGTTATTCCGGGAGGAGTGACTAGACCACTTCGTTACTTTCCACCGTATCCCTTCTACGTTGAAAAAGCAGAAGGCAGCAGACTTTTTGATTTTGATGGAAAAACGTACTCTGACTTCTGGATGGCGCATGGTGCTCTTCTCTTGGGACATATGCATCCGTCAATAGTTGAAGCAACTAGGAAGCAACTTGAACTAGGATTTCATTTTGGCCTCTGCAACGAATGGGAAGTGAAACTTGCAGAGCAAGTCACCAGACTGGTTCCCAGCGTCGAAATGGTGGCGTTCAGTAACAGCGGCAACGAGGCGAATTTACATGCGTTAAAGCTCGCGAGAGCTTACACGAAGCGAAGAAAGGTTGGCAAATTCGAAGGAATGTTTCACGGAGTACTCGATCCACTTTTTGTTGGTAAGAGCTGGCCAGTTAGAGAGCCGGAGTCCGCGGGACAAGATCCATTATCAGAGAAAAATACTGTCCTTCTCGCAGATCATAATCCTGAGGCAACCTACAAGGCAATCAGGAGGAGAAAACTAGCCTGTGTGATCACTGAGCTCGTGGTGGGCGGGTCAGCCGTCCCAGTAGACGTCGAGTTCGTCAAAGGCTTGAGAGAAGTTTGTGACGAAACAGATACCGTGCTGATCTTCGACGAGGTAATCACAGGCTTCAGACTCTCGCCCGGAGGAGGCCAGGAGGCGTACGGTGTCAGGCCTGATTTGACCACTTTCGGTAAAGCAGTTGGAGGAGGCGAATTTCCAGTCGGCGCAGTCGGCGGAACACGGGAAATTATGGAGTTAATGAATCATCTAAAGCATCCGAAGAGATCAGAGCTGGTTGTGCGTGGCGGCACGTACGTCGGAAATCCCCTGGTGATGCGCGCAGGATTCGAAGCAACTCTCCTATACCAAAAGGCTGAATTCTATCCACACATAAACGACCTCGGAAATAGGCTCGGAACCGAATTAGAAAGAGTCGTAGAAGCTTCAAACGCAAATGCCAAAGTAACCGGCTACGGTTCCATGTACAAGCTGCATCTCCTGAGAAAACCAGTCAAGAAGCCAAGTCTGAAATCATTGGTCACTAACTCGGATCACCAAGCAGAATTAAACTACTTCAAACACTTGGCTTCCAAAGGAATCCTTGCCATGATACCTAGCCAAGTACACTTCTACATCTCCCTACCACACAACCAAAATGAAATTGATAGAGTGATAACTGCAACTGAGGAGTTTCTAAAATCCTAACTCAGAAGGGCCACTTGATCACGAAGTTTTACATGACGCGTAGCGTAGCGTCTTGTCACGGTAAACAATGGAAGTACGTCGCGTCAGGCTAGGCGTGCAACGAGTTTCTCTAACCTGGGTTACGTGATAAAAGTTCAAAATATCGACACCACGAAACCAAAGGGATTACGATGGCTCGACACAACGTGCATCAAGTAACGATAATCCAAACGGGGCTTGATCATCCCGAGTGCATTAACTTTGGACCTGACGGACGCCTATACGCCGGCGGTTTCGCGGGTCAAGTATACGTCATGACTCCACCTAGGTTTGAATTGACGCAGTTGACCAATGTCGGAGGTTACCTGGGAGGTGTAGCAGTCGACGCAAACCATAACGTGTACGTGTGCAACACTACAAAGGCTTGCGTGCAGCGAGCGGATCCGAAAGGGGGAGTAACAGTCTATTGCGACACCGCGCCCGACGGTCCTCTAGTGATTCCCAATTATGGTTCCTTCGATGCTTCCGGAAATTACTATTTCTCTGATTCAGGTGAATACTGGAAACCATCCGGTCGGCTCATCCGGGTTTCTAAGGATCGGAAAATTGCTTCGCTTATCGGTGGTAATTGGCATTTCACGAATGGCTTAGCCATTTCACCGAAGGATGGTTCAATATTCATGATTGAATCTACGGCTGCTGATATCCTACGTATTCCTGTTGCACGAGATGGCACGGTAGGCAAACCTGAAATCTTCGCGCAACTTCAAGGTACAGTGCCCGACGGACTTGCTTTCGCGGCAAGCGGCAACCTATACTGTTCGTGCTACTATCCTAACCGTATTTACGTAATTTACCCGGACCAGAACATTGAACTGCTGCTTGAAGATTCGACGGGCGAAGTGCTGAATCAACCGACTAACGTTGCTTTTGAACCGGGTGGAACGCGCCTCTTCTATGCTAACCTGGGAGGAGCGCACGTAGGCGCCTTCGACGTCGGGGAAACAGGCATGCCCCTCTTTTATCCGAAACTCTAGCACTCATTCGTCCCAGACGCAGCGCAAGCAACATCAATCATTGAAGATTACGAAGATCGAATCTTTCGTTCTCCTCGTACCGAATTATGACAGGGAAATCGAAACCTTCAACCTAGGAGGATATCATCGTTAAGTTTCACACGGATGAAAGATTCGTGGGAATCGGTAGATCGTAGGCGTCGAGCTTAACGATCACGCAGTTGAAAAGTATAAAGTAGTCTAAGGGAACACGGAGTTATCGTTATGCGAATAATAATCTACGGTGCTGGCGCAATCGGCTCAGTCCTGGGCGGACACTTGTCCAGAAACGGATACTCAGTCGTGCTCGTAGGAAACGCAGAACATATGAGCCGCATTAAATCGCACGGATTGAAACTCGTAACCGCCGAACAGACACATGTTATGCGCATCCCGGTGGTCGAGAACGCAAGCGAACTTGCGCCTTTCACGGATGATGATATCATCATGCTCTGCGCAAAATCACAACACACGGTGAAATGCCTAGCGCAACTCAAGAATGCAGGCGCACCCAATACCCTGCCCATTATATGTTGCCAAAATTCTATCTTGAATGAACCAATCGCAAC
>CAZAGP010000018.1:0-3387 GCA_964484575.1 uncultured Candidatus Bathyarchaeia archaeon
CCGATGTGGCCCGTGCCGTGCCGGCCATCTCTCTGGCTTCCGGCCGCGTGGTCGAGATCAAGGCCCGTTTGGGAGATCCCGTGGAGAAGGGGCAGCTTCTTCTGAAGGTCCAGAGCAACGATATAACCGGGGCCTTCTCCAATTATCGGCAGGCCGTGGCCGACGAGGTTCTGGCGAAGGCGCAGTTCGAGCGTTCCCAGGTTCTTTACGATAAAGGGGCGATCGCCAAGAAGGACCTGGAGGTTGCAGTGGATGTGGAAGAAAAGGCTAAAGTCACCCTCGCGGCCACCGTCGAGACCCTCCATGTTATGGGCGTTAAGGACCTGGAGCATCCTCCGAGCGGGATCGTGAACGTTTACGCTCCGATCTCGGGGGTCATCACCGAGCAGAATGTGACCAATGGGGCCGGGGTGAAGACCCTGGATAATGCGCCCAATCTTTTCACGATCTCCAATCTCGACTATGTCTGGATCATTTGCGACGTTTACGAAAACAATCTCTCCTTTGTTCGCCTTGGCGAGTACGCGGATATTCGGGTGAACGCCTATTCCGGCCAGGTGATCAAGGGCCGGATCAGCAATATCGGTCCGATTCTGGATCCGAACATCCGCACCGTGAAGGTGCGGCTTGAGGTGCAAAATCATCGGCCGCTGCCTTTGAGCATCGGCATGTTTGTCACGGCGACCTTCTATGGCCATGAGGTGGAAGCGCATGCCACGGTTCCCAAAAGTGCCATTCTGCATTTGCACGATCGTGACTGGGTCTACGTGCCGGCGGGCCAGGGTCAATTCCAGCGCGTCGAAGTGTTCGGGGGAAAGATGCTGCCCGGCAACATGCAGGAATTGAGCGGAATCGAACCGGGGCAACAGGTGGTTGCCAACGCCCTGGTGCTGCAATTCACCGCGCAGCAGTAACAGGTCTTTAGCCAATCGGGAGCAAAAGAAGAGCAGGAGGAAATAAAAATGATTCGCGCTATTGTGGACTTCGCACTGAGCCATCGCTGGTTCATGCTGGCCTTCGGTATCTTTCTGTTCGGCATAGGTATCATTCTATTCCAGCATTTGACGATCGAGGCCTATCCCGACGTGGCCAATAACTACGCCTGGATCATCACCCAGTGGCCAGGCCAGGCCGCGGAGGAAGTAGAACGGCAAGTCACGATCCCGATTGAAAACGGAATGGCGGGAATTCCCCATCGCACCTACTTGCGGTCGGTGACGGTTGCCGGGCTGTCCGTGGTGATCATCTGGTTTGACGACAACTCGGATAATTTCCAGAATCGCCAGCGGGTCCTGGAGCGGCTGACCCTGGTGAGCCTTCCCTCGGCTCTGCCTCCGGGTGCTTCCGGCATCGGCCCCGACTTCAGCCCGGTAGGCCAGATCTATTTCTTTACGATGAAGAGCACGAACCCCCAATACGACGCCATGGCTATGAAGGCCCTGGAGGACTGGTTCGTGATCAAACAGTTCAAGTCCGTGCCGGATGTGGTAGACGTCGCGGTCTTCGGCGCTCCCACACGTGAATACCAGGTGCGGGTCGATCCGGACAAGCTGGTCTCCTATGGCCTAAGCATCGGCCAGGTGGAACAGCAACTCGCGAACAATAACGTGAACGCGGGAGGAAGCTTCATCGAGTCGGGCATGCAGCAGATCAATGTCCGCGTGGTCGGGCTGGTCCGCACCGTGCACGACATCGAAGACACGGTCATTACAACCAAGGGCGGGACGCCGATACGGGTCAAGGATATCGGTGTCGTTCAGCAAGGCCCCAAAATCCGTCTCGGCCAATTCGGCAGGGCGATTCATCGAGTGGATGGAAAGATTATCGACAACGATGATGTCCCTTCGGGCATTGTGCTCATGCGCAAAGGCGCCCCTTTCGACAACGCCATCAGGGGCGTCGAGGATAAGGTGAAAGAGCTGAACGAAAGACTCCTGCCCCCGGGTGTGAAGATAATTCCCTTCAACGACCGGGGTGACCTCGTCACTTATACGACCCATACCGTCCTGCACAACCTCACGGAGGGATGCCTTCTGGTGACGGCCGTGTTATTCCTCTTTCTGGGAAGCATCCGGGGGGCATTGGTCGTAGCCCTGACCATTCCGTTTGCGCTATTCTTCGCCGCAAGCTGCCTCCACCTGAGGGGGATCCCGGCGAACTTGTTATCCCTGGGCGCTCTCGATTACGGCATGATTGTAGACGGGGCGATCGTGATGGTGGAGAATATCATTCGGCATATCGGGCACAAGGACCCTGGCACACCGATACCGGATAGGATCCGGGCTGCGGCGCACGAGGTGCAGAGGCCCGTCTTCTTCGCCATTCTCATCATTATTTGCGCCTACCTGCCCATCTTCACCCTGCAGAGCGTGGAAGGGCGCCTGTTCAACCCGATGGCCTGGACCGTCGGTTTTCACCTGTGCGGTGCAATGGTGTTTTCGGTAACCCTCGCGCCGATCCTGGTAAGTTTCCTGTTCCGCAAAGAAACGAAGGAGTGGCAGAATCCGCTGGTTTCCTGGCTCACCAAAGGCTACCGGAGGGCCGTGACCTGGTCCATTTATCATCGCTGGGTGATGGTGGGGATTGCGGCGCTCACTCTCTCAGGCAGTATTTTCCTTGTGGAGAGCGGGTTGATCGGGTCGGAATTCCTGCCGCGCCTGGATGAAGGCGCGATCTGGGTGCGGGGCACCCTGGCCCCCAGCACCGGGCCGACGGAGTCGATCCGGGTGGCGAATCAAACCAGGATGCTGCTCGCCTCGTTCCCCGAGGTTACCCAGACGACCAGCCAGGCGGGACGGGACGATTCAGGACAGGACTTCACAGGATATTTCAACATTGAATACTGCGTGGTCCTGAAGCCGAAGGAGCAGTGGCGCCCCGTCTTTAACCAGGATAAAGATAAGCTCATCGCCGCCATGAACCGCGAGCTGCAAAACATCCCTGGCGTAATCTGGAACTTCTCCCAGCCCATTTCGGACAACATGGAAGAGGCGATGAGCGGGATCAAGGGGCAGCTCGCCACGAAAATCTACGGCGACGACCTGCATGTGCTCGAGGAGAAAGGCCAGCAGATCGTCAATATCATGCGGCATATCAAAGGAATCCAGGATCTCGGCCTCTTTCGTGTCGTGGGGCAGCCCAATTTGAATTTCGTTGTAGACCGGCAACAGGCATCTCGATATCAGATCAACGTTGCCGATGTGCAGGACGCCATTCAGACCGCCGTGGGGGGCAACGCCCTCACCCAGGTCCTAAAGGGGGAGGAGCGCTACGACCTGGTCATGCGCTATCTGCCCCAATATCGCGACACCAAAGAAGCGTTGGAGAAGATCCGCTTGCTGTCCCCCTCCGGCGAACGTGTGTCTCTGGCGCAGCTCTGTCAGGTAG
>CAZAGP010000019.1:0-3390 GCA_964484575.1 uncultured Candidatus Bathyarchaeia archaeon
CTCGACCCGGTTCAGTACAAGCCCTAAGACTAGGAATAATAGGAATATTACGGGAGCAGGCACCGCCCTAACTTGATTATCTTCATCTGCCACCGGTCGACCCTTCGGCATCAGGTTGCCAAGAGGCAGTATCCCGATCTCTTATTTAGAAGAAGTTCACCCTTTCATAGGTAGTGCATTGGTTTGACCTGGGCATGCGCTTCATGCGGGTCGATCGCGAAGACCAATCGACGGAAATGCCGAAAATGTGGGGGCATGCGCTGGAGACCTTACCCACGAGTCGATTCCAGAGAAATGGCAGGGCGAACGAAGCAACTTAACCCGAAAGGATTCCTTCTAGCAAACCCTGGAAAGCAGTTGCCGAGCTTAGATTCCGAAGGAATTGAATGCGGAAGATGTCACGCAATAGTCTACTCTCCTGAGAGAGAGTTTGACATGATCGCCTTCAAGGCAGCTCTGAAAGGACATTATGCAATCTCACCTGATTGCGCAAGCAAAAATCGTTAGATAGCGTAATTGGCATTATACTGTAATACCGAATCGATCAATTGAATTCCGATCATTATTAATTCAACATAATGCCTTCTACTCTTGGCCAGTTTTGTCGGATGAGAATGTCGAAAGTATCGACTCGATTATGGTTAGCCCCGTTGAGTTCGTGGAGTCCACGGACATTGTTGAGTATGCTCTTCGGAGAATGATTGAGAGGAATGTTGGCTGCATACTAATTACGCAAAGCGGGAGATTGGTGGGAATCATAACAGAACGCGATATTTCACGAAGTATCATTGAGAGTCCTGAGAACCTGAAACAGCCTACGCGTCAACTGATGTCAAGCCCGGTGATTTTCCTATCTCCAGTTGCACCAATCAGTGAAGCGATGGAAACCATGCTCAACTACGGCATCCGCCGTCTTCCGGTCGTTAAAGACGGTAAAGTTGTTGGGATTGTGACGGAACGAGATCTTCTTCGATGGGTTCTTAAGATTGCAAATGAACCGCGAATTCCGGCTGAGATACAGGAAATCCTGAAAAGGCCGTTAACTTCGAAGATGTCATTGCATAACGCCGTAGCATAATATGTAAATGAATGGCGCTAGGGCTGCCAAGTCTAGTGGGCTCTAGGAATGGGGGACAATAGGCGTTTTCGAGCTTTTGGCGATTTGAGTTAACCATTTCAATTACTATTGTGATGCAGAGTATTGTCGATCCGGCATGGGATTCAAGATCTTCACGGTAGACGCGTTCACTGAGAAACCATTTTCAGGTAACCCGGCAGGTGTGTGCATACTCTCTGAGGAACGCGACGAACAGTGGATGCGGGGGGTCGCTAGCGAGATGAATCTTTCGGAAACTGCTTTCCTAAAAAAGAACGTTGACGGGTACGGCCTCAGATGGTTCACTCCTAAAGTGGAAGTTGACTTGTGCGGACACGCGACCCTGGCTAGTGCGCATATTCTGTTTGAAAACGGCTACTTGAAACTGGGAGAGCAGGCGAGGTTCAATACTCGAAGCGGGCTCCTTACCGCAACCAGCAAGGAGAACTGGATTGAGCTAGATTTTCCCAAACAACCCGTAACCGCAAGCTCACCACCAACAGGACTCGTGGAATCTTTAGGTGTTAGACCAAAATTCGTTGGAAAGAACGCACTCTACTACGTGGTCGAGGTGGACTCGGAGGAGGTTGTGCGCGGTTTGAAGCCGGATTATGGACGATTACTGTCCGTTCCGGTTAATGGTGTCGCGGTAACATCCAAAGCCAGCACGGCAGGCTTCGATTTTGTTTCTCGATTCTTCGCCCCAGCGTTCGGCGTTAACGAGGATCCTGTAACCGGATCCTCCCACTGCGGTTTAGGCCCTTTCTGGCAGGAGCGATTGCACAAGGACGAGTTAACCGCCTACCAAGCTTCAGCCCGCGGGGGAGTAATGCGCGTGCGCGTTGCATCAAACAGGGTTTTCCTAAGCGGAAGAGCAGTCACCATACTTCAAGGAGAACTCTGTGCATGAGCAAGGTCGATGGGTCAATGGTGCGTATTTGAATACTCAAACTGTTTGACTGTAACATATATCTGACCCCCTTACGGGATGATTAGCAAACTGTAACGGGAAAGCAGGGTCAACTCATGGCTTCACGGGAGATCAAGCAACTAGCCCATAGCGGAGTGCTAATTCCCGACCCTTACAAGCCACAAGGCTTCACAATAACCTTCCGCGGCGCCCCACTAATTCTGACACCTCTCCAAGAAGAAATGGCCGTTAAGTTCGGGCAAAAGTTTGGGACCCCGTACGTTGAGGACGCGACTTTCAGAGCTAACTTCATGAAGCATTTCGCTGCGGCTCTAGGCGTGAAAGGGAAAATTACGCTTGAAGATTTTGACTGGTCTCCCATCACTAAATGGATAGAGGCTGAAAGAAACCGAAAAGCGACCATGCCTAAGGATGAGAAGAAGCAGTTAGCCGCGGAAAGAAAAAAGATTCGTGAGGAACGTAAGGAGCGGTATGGGTGGGCGACCGTCGACGGCTCTAGGATGGAAATTGCAAGCTACATGGTTGAACCCCCCGGAATCTTCATGGGAAGAGGTAAACATCCGGATCGAGGAAAATGGAAGCCTGCTATTGAAACGAAAGATGTCACTCTGAATCTTAGCCCGGACGCTCCAACCCCGCCAGGTGAGTGGGCTGGTAGAGAATGGCGCCCGGGAGAACTCTGGATAGCGAGATGGACTGACAAGCTGAACAACAAGGTGAAGTACGTATGGTTCCATGACGCCACACCGATGAAGCAGGAACGCGTGCAGGAGAAATTTGATCTTGCGCTGACGCTCGAATCAAAAGTGGACCAGGTCCGTTCACATATCCAACAAAACTTGACCTCTGAAGATGTGAAGCGTAGGAAAGTTGCCACCGTCGCCTACCTGATTGACGTTTTCAACATACGTGTAGGTGATGAGCAGGAGACAGAGAGCGGAACCGTTGGTGCAACAAGCCTGAGGCGAGAACACATTCACCTTACACACAACAGTCCGCCGCGGGTTAGGTTACATTTTCTCGGCAAAGACTCCATACTTTTCGAGAGAGAGAGTGAAGTTTCAGAAGCTGCTTACCGGAATTTAGAAGAGTTCACTTCTAAAGGGGATCGAGTGTTCAGCGGCATTACAACAGACGAGGTACGTGAATTCTTATCGGAGGCGATGCCGCGACTTAGCCCCAAAGTTTTCCGCACTTTCTCAGCAACTCAACTTTACAGGAAAGAGTTGAACACTTCCAAAGTTACACCTGAAAGTCAAGACAATGAAAAGAAGATGGCGCTGATGGAGGCCAACGCTGCCGTTGCCCAACTGCTTAATCACCAGAAGGCGATTCCGAAGAAATGGCAGGAAACCTACCAAAA
>CAZAGP010000020.1:0-2844 GCA_964484575.1 uncultured Candidatus Bathyarchaeia archaeon
ATCGCCATTGATCAAGAAATATGGCGTTCACGTCATAAATGAGCTCAGATCAGGGATTAAAGACGCTTTCATAATCGCGGACCTCAAGACCGTGGATGTTGGAAAAGTTGAGGTCGATTTAGCTTTCGAGGAAACAGCAGATGGGGCCACAGCCTCTGGACTTGCACCAATTGAATCTCTTGATGACTTCATCTATGAAACGCGGAAACTGGGAATGTACGCGATCGTTGACATGACTGGCGTTGATAACCATGTCTCCAAACTTCAATCTTTGAAAGAACTGCCTGAGATTGTCGTTGTCAGCGCATCCGAAAAGAAAGATGCGCAATCATGGGACTGGATACACGAAATGAAGGCGTCTGTCAAAGGCAGAAGACTTCTCGTAGGTGTCACTGGCCGATTATCGCCCGAACAATCGCGTGAGGCAATAAACGCAGGCGCGGACCTGATTGTTACAGGAAGATTCATCACTCAATCCAAAGATGTCGAGCGGTCCGTAAGAGAATTCATCCAAGCTACTCCCGAGATGAAAGAAGACATCGACCTGTTTAGAGAACACGTAGAATGAGCGTCCACGAAAATAAACTGAAAAATTCCCATCGGACGATACTAGAGGATGACGAATTGCCTGATGGCATGGGAAAAAAGATCAGAGCGGGCAGAATCTTCAACCAGAGGACGAATCGCGCAGTAATTGTGCCAATGGACCACGGCATGCCCCTCGGAACAATCCCAGGCTTAACCTCGTCGATGGAGACTTTCAGAAAAGTAGCTGAAGCCGGAGCTGATGCCGTACTGATGGCACCGGGACAGGCGCGAATGTGCCAGGCGAGATTCGTTGGCAAGGAGGCGCCGTCACTGATTCTGCGGCTTGATTGGACCAATCTCTTTCGTAGTGTTCTCCCTGCAACGACAGGTAGCGAAGCTCTAATCGCCAGAGTAGATGACGCTGTCAGATACGGCGCTGATGCCGTAATAACCTATTTCTTCGTCGGCTACGAGAAGGATGAGGCGGAAACGTACAACCTTGAGAACGTCGCAAGGATCGCTCGCGAATGTGAAAAGCTTGCTGTCCCATTCTTTGTTGAACCCATGGCGCGAGGAAAGAGGATTAAGGGAAACGAGTACGACCCTCAATACCTAAAGCTGCACGTAAGAATGGCAGCTGAGATCGGAGCCGACTACATAAAGACTGATTACACCGGCGACCCTGACTCCTTCAAAGAAGCAATTAGAGGATGTCCTGTTCCCGTCCTCATAGCAGGTGGACCGAAACTTGAAACAGCACGCGAGACGCTTGAAATGGCGAAGGGAGCATTGGAAGCCGGAGCCGTTGGAGTAATATTTGGCCGAAACGTAATTCAAGCGCCAGACCCAAGCGCCTTGGTAAAGGCTCTACGGTTAATCGTTCACGAAGACGGCTCCGTCGAAGACGCACTTAAACTCCTAGAAACAAACCGGAGACCCGCAGTACGCTCAGTCCCCTATCCCTATTGGGAATAAGAAAGGGACATCACAGAATTATCGAGTTAGGGGTAACTGTGTGGCCCGGGCGAGAATCGTGAAGCGATAATGTGCACTAGGGAAGTTCATTTGATAATACGTGTATGACGTCACTTGCTGCATCAAACATGTCTGGCAGCGTGAAGAATCCATGCACCAGACCTTTGAAGTGTTCGATTTTTACTTGGACTCCCACGTTCTTCAATTTGTTCGCGTACGCGTTGCATTGTTGTGTCAGAATATCATATTCAGCTGTAATGATTATGGTTGGCGGCAGTCCATATGGATTAGCTCTCAATAATGGCGACGCTAATTCGTTCTGGGCGTCTGTTGCTTCTTTGACGTAGTGGTTGATGAACCATTGCAAATCCCTCTGCGTTAATGCTGGGCTAAGTTCGTCTGGGAAGTTTCGATACTCATAACCTAGATCTGTGACTGGGTAGACGAGTACTTGGGTCGTAATTGTTGGTTCATGGTGGTCATGAGCCATCATGCTGACGATGGATGCCAAGTTTCCTCCCGCACTATCTCCGCACACGATTATCTGTTTGTCTTCACGGCTTATGGCTCCAAACCTAACACTGTTTTCCGAGACCCACTTTGCTGCAGCGTAACAATCCTCAGGTGCAGCTGGGAACTTGTGTTCGGGAGCCAGTCGGTAATCTACTGAGATCACTACGTGCTGGGTCCCGTTAGCTAATAGTCGACAAGGAAGATCCACTTGATCTAAATTACCGACCACCCAGCCTCCTCCGTGAAAATACACGATGGGGGGAGCTCTCGATTTAGTGATGGGAGTGTAGACTCTTATTGGAATTTTCCTTCCCATATCTATCTGTAAGTTTTCAACTTTCCCGACTTCTTCCTTGCGGGAATTGAGCATCATGACGATTTTCATCTCCCACATGCGAGCTTCCGTGGGGGTGAGTTCGCTGTATTGAGGAACTCTCTCCTCGACCATTCGATGTATGAATGCTTCAGCCTGTGGATGTAGCGGCATCACGCATGACCTCAAATAAAGGAAATTCAGCTGTGTTGATCTATCATGGCTTCTGAATTGGATAGTTCCCAAACTTTCTGGTGGCTTTGGCCATGGCTACAATGTTCTGAGGTGGCACATCGGGTTGCATGTTATGAACTGAAGCTAATACGAAACCTCCTCTTGGCGCTAAATCACCGATGCGATGCCGGACTTCAGCCTCAACTTCCGCGGCAGATCCATGAGGTAGAACCTTCTGAGTGTCGATACCTCCCCAGAAGACCACTCTCTCGCCGAACATAGATTTCAACTTAGCAATGTCACCTAACGCCGACACTTGAACCGGGTTTATGATATCTACA
>CAZAGP010000021.1:0-12103 GCA_964484575.1 uncultured Candidatus Bathyarchaeia archaeon
TAGCGCGAGCAGGACGGGTACAGTGTAGTCATCTCGCCAAATTGCAATCACGACCTTCGCATTGTCCATGCGCACAGAACAGGTCGGTTCGGATGTTTCGCATGCTTCTGCAAAATGATCGAAAACATGCCTAGCACCCAAGAGACCTAGCCATCCGCTAAAGGGGACCACTGTTGGCTGTACGGATACGTTGACGGTTGAATCCTTGAAGTACCAGCCTGATCCCGTCATCGAACCATACGGCGAAGACGTTTGCAGCATGAACTCTTTCTGGTAACTAACTCTCAGTGTCAGATTGTTACCCAACGTTATGATACGATCATTCTGAGTGTTATTATCACTCCAACCTCTGAACCCCATCCTAATGCCATTCCCAGACAATAATGCATCTGGTACTCTAACATGGTGAGCCCCCCAAGCAAATGGGGCCTGGAACACGCCATTCGCGTCAGTCTGAAAAGTCGAGTCATCAACAATTAGACTCAAATTTGGAAAGGGAGTCATTATGGTAAGGTATGGCTCAGTGTAAGTTAGCTGTAACTTCGGCCATCTTGGACCAATGTTAAGGGGAAACTCCTTAGACGCGAACCAGACTTGATTCTTCCATGAACGTGAACTTGGAATAACTGCGAACGAGATTTCAGTCGAGTTATCTGCTGAACCTACCAGATCAGAAGTGACATTCCAATGAGCCCACGTACCATTCATTAGTATGGTTGTTTGCGCAAAACTCGAATCATAGGAAGGTTGATTGTCCCAGGTTATGGAGTGTTCATTCCAACTGTTAGCTTTCACAAGATGAACCTGGATGGTCGCATTGTAAAAGAAGTTGATTAGTTCAACGTACATTGAGAGGCTTGCGTTGACGGGGTTCGCGTGCGACTGGATTAACTGCGATGGAATAGCATTTGCCAAGTCAAACTTCAGGTAAGTGTAATCTCTCAAAGTTGGTATGCTAGGGGTTTCCTGCACTATAAGAAGCGGCAACTCCCCGAAATTCTGTGAGGGCGCGAGGTTTTCAACATATGCATCATCTGACGGGGCCAATATGCAGTTCAACGTTAATCGACTAGAGTTTGACTGTTCACCTAGAAGGTTGCAGCGATTGTAAGCAGATTGAGGGGCTGATTGTCCATTTACTGCGGTAATTATGAGGGAGGATCCTAGGAGAATCATGAGTTGGATTACAATCAATGCGCCTGCGCCAGGTTTCATGAGAACCACCTAAGTATCACTTGGAGCTGGACTCATTCCAATTATCATGTTCAACCTCACCTTAAAAATGAATTATGAGGTCTGCTTCAACTGTTTCACAAAAATCTTAAATCGTGAACTACAAGCGGATAAATCTGCGGGTTAACCCCGTGTGGTCAACGGCATGACGCATGAGTTAACTAACCACTTGAACTTCGGCCGCTTCGGCCGTTAACTTTCCCCCTTTTTAGGAGCATGAATTGTAGCCCCCTGCTAAGAATAGGAATCTACCTATTCAGGTTCTTTAGCTAGATCATTCCACACTTTTGCTGGGCGCCAGTTGTAGACTATTGTCTTCAGACGAGTCATCTCTTCGATACTGTATCCAATGCCTTCTCTCCCAATACCCGAGTCTTTGTTTCCTCCGAACGGGTAGTAGCCAACTCCGTGTCTGGGCGCGGCATTGACCGTGATTTCGCCTTCTTCTAATCGTTTCGCCACCTTCCGCGCCAGGTTAATGTCATTAGTGAAGACACATGAATCAAGACCGTATTGCGACTTGTTGACGAGCTCGATCGCCTCATCCACATCTCTCACCCTCAAGATTGGGATGACCGGACCGAATGTTTCTTCCCAGGCAATCTTTGCGTCAAAAGGCACGTGATCAAGCACGGTTGGATAGTAAAAGTTGCCTTCACATCTACCCCCGATCAGTAGTTTCGCGCCTTTTTCGACCGCGTCAAGAACTAGCCTGTGAACTGCTTCCGTTGCATCTCGGTCTATGAGCGGGCCAACCTTAACCGAGGGGTCTCGAGGATCCCCCAGCTTGTATCCTTCGGTTTCATTCAGCACTCTACTAACGAAATCTTCCGCAATCTTCTGCTCAATCAGCACGCGACTAACGGCATCACATCTCTGTCCGCTAAAGCTCAGAGCCCCTTTCACGGTTTCGGAGGCTGCTAGGTTGAGGTCAGCATCAGCCAGTATTATGGCAGAGCCTTTCCCGCCTAACTCCATATGTAACCGTTTGAGCCCAGCAATCTGAGAAAGTTTCTTGCCTATTTGCGTACTCCCCGTGAATGTGACCATGCTGACTTTTCTGCTACCGGCCATGTACTCTCCGATAACGCCTCGGCCTGTGATCACGTTCAAGGTTCTGTTTGGAATTCCTGCAAGTTCTAGGACTCGTGAAAAAAGGAGGAAGGATAGTGGGTCCTTGCTTGAAGTCTTCACTACCACCGAGTTGCCGGCTAGAAGGGCAGGTATGACTTTGGTCGCAGTTATATAGAGTGGGTAGTTGAATGGTGCTATCGCGAGAATTACTCCAAGAGGTTCGCGCAAAACGTCCGCTGATGTTCCGATCGTTTCCTCAGACCAGTCGCCCGGTATGTGTTCCCCGCGAATCTTTCCATACTCGTCAGGCGTTAACTTCAACCGTTCAGCGGTGGCTTTGACCTCGCCCTCAGCACCTGATCGCGGTTTCCCCGCTTCATAAGTAAGGACTGTTGCGAAAGAGCCTATGTTCTCCAGAAGCAAATCGCGCGCAGTTCGGAAGATTTCAAGCTTCTCAACAGCAGGAATCGTTCGTATAGCTCTCCAATTATCGTATGACGAATCAACTGCCCGTTCCGCTTCACTTGGGGAGGAGCTAGGCACTGACGCGATGATTGAATCATCGATTGGGCTGTGTACCTCAATCTGCTGATCAAGCGATATCCATTTTCCGTCGAGAAACATGTTGAAATCAAGAATCCCTGAATCTTTAGAAGAATAGACAGGGTCAAAGATAGCTGATAGTTTACCAATCCTCACTGGAACCGCCTCTTGTGGTAAATATCCGCTTGGTTTGATTGGTCCATAAATTCATTGATTCCAACTGATGGGTTAAAGTGACAACTCAAAGCTCTAGCAAATACTCAAGACCAGTGAACAGGGGACAGACCGGAATTATCATCATAGTCTTGGATGAAGATTTGGAATTATTCAAGGAAATTGTGGAATTCGAACTAAACAGTTAAGAACTTGGTTCCGGAGACGAAACGGCGAATGTGACCAAGGCGAAACTGAATGTCGCTTAAAGACATCCTTCATACAAATGAGTATATTTTTCCTGAAAATCGTAAGAACATAAAAGTCCTAATGGACGTCCATGCTCAGAGTATTCGGGATCCTAACGGTTTCTGGCGAGAAGTGGCTGATGAACTCTTCTGGTACAAGAAAGATGAGAAGATCTTCGAACGAATGGACGACCCGCCCTACGGGCGTTGGTTTGCCAACTGGAAGACTAATCTCTCATACAACGCTCTGGACCAACACGTTGCAGCAAACGGTAAGAAGGTAGCCTATTACTGGGAAGGCGAGAACGGAGATAAGAAAGTCATAACGTATTCTGAGCTTCATGAGCAAGTGAACCGTTTTGCCTCAGCTCTGAAGAAGCTTGGAATAAAGAAAGGAGACAGGATAACAATCTACTTGCCTATGATTCCTGAACTGCCAATAAGTATGCTCGCTGCGGTACGTATAGGTGCGATACACACGATAATATTCGCGGGATTCACAGCAAGTGCGGTTGCAAACCGAATTAACGACTCAAAATCAAGATTCGTAATTACAGCTGACGGATTCTTCAGGAAGAACAAGATTGTAGAACTTAAGGGCATCGTAGACGAAGCCGTTAAGCAATCACCATCTGTAGAGAAGATCATCGTCGTTAAGAGATCAGGAACTCCAATATCTATGACTAGCGGCCGCGACTTATGGTTCGAGGATCTTGTCAAATCTGGCGAAAAATTCGTTGAACCTGAACAGTTGGAGGGAACTCATCCCTCCTTTATCCTGTATACTTCTGGGACGACAGGCAAACCGAAGGGAACGACACACAGTACAGGCGGATACATGGTCCATGCGTACTACACGGAGAAGGCGGTTTTCGATCAGAAAGAGAACGACATTTACTGGTGCACCGCTGACATTGGCTGGATAACGGGGCACACGTACATTGTCTACGGTCCTCTCATCGCTGGAGCAACTTCAATTATGTATGAAGGTGCCCCAGATTTTCCGCAACCGGACAGATGGTGGGATATCGTTGAGAGATATGGCGTAACTATCATTTACACGAGCCCAACGGCAATCCGGATGCACATGAAGTTCGGGGAACAATGGGCGCAGAAACACAACCTATCAACTCTAAGAATACTAGGAAGTGTCGGCGAGCCGATAAACCCTGAGGCTTGGAGATGGTACTTCAAGCATATTGGTAATGAAAAATGTCCGATTGTGGACACTTGGTGGCAGACTGAAACCGGTGGAATACTGATTAGCTCTCAACCTGGAATTGCTCCCATTCCTTTGAAAGCAGGATCAGCAACTCTTCCAATAGCAGGCGTGCAGGCAGATGTGTTTACTGAAAACGGCGAAGCAGCGACAGCTGGTCAGAGAGGTTACATTGTCATAAAGGGCCCATGGCCCGGTCAATGTATGACACTTTGGAATGATCCCGAGAAATTCAAACAGACTTACTTCATGAGGTTCCCAGGCGTATACTACGCTGGAGACTATGCAATGAAGGATGATGATGGATACTTCTGGCTTCTTGGCAGAGCAGACGAAGTTCTGAAAGTTGCTGGACACAGAATAGGAACAGTCGAATTGGAAGATGCTCTGATTTCCCATCCTGCTGTAGCAGAATCCGCCGTGATTGGCAAGTCGGACCCAGTAAAGATGGAGGTCCCCGTAGCCTTCGTTGTCTTAAGGCCCGGTGTAGAGGGAACGGACCAATTAAGAAAAGAGCTTGCAACCCACGTGCGAACAACTATTGGACCTATTGCGGTTCCGGAAACAATCTATTTCGTAAATAAACTGCCAAAGACGCGAAGTGCAAAAATAATGAGGCGCGTCGTAAAGGCGGTTGTCGAGGGCAAACCGATTGGAGACATCACCACGCTAGACGATGATACGAGCGTTGAGGAGATGAAGAACGCGTACGGCGAACTCCAGGCACAATTAAACAAGGGTAAGTAACCTTTGAGCAAGACTACGGATCTAGCGAACCCAGCCCCATTAGGGCTAATGGGCTTCGGCATGACTACGATACTTCTTAACTTGCATAACCTCGGCCTATTCAAACTCAGCAGTATGATTCTAGGGATGGGTATCTGCTACGGCGGCTTAGCACAGATAATCGCCGGCATAATGGAATTTAGAAAAGGCAACACCTTCGGCACTACAGCTTTCACATCTTATGGTCTATTCTGGCTCTCGTTCATATTCCTCGTTGTTTACCCGAGGAACGCCCCTGAATTTACACCTGACAGCGCATCATTGGCGGCCTATCTCTTCCTATGGGGTTTATTCACAATGATCATGTTCTTCGGAACCCTAAAAACAAACAAGGGGTTACAAACAGTTTTCTTCACCCTCACTGTACTCTTCTTCCTGCTCACCGCATCGAGCTTCATTCCGACACTTCTGCCGATCGCAGCTATAGACGGCATCTTCTGCGGCTTCTCAGCATTCTATCTCTCCCTTGCAGAGGTCTTGAACGAAGGCCGCGAGAAGGCGGTACTTCCTATCGGCCCCGTGAAATCCTAAGAATTGAACGAGCTGCATACTTTCAGTTCTAGTCCACTAGCAATTATGCTAGATCACGCAGCTCACTAGTTTAGAACTAGGAGGGACTGGTTAACTGGTCTATTAAGTGGCATCATAAATAGCAGTTTATGAAAAACGTGTATCGCTAATAAGAGACGACAATGGCAGTCTATGCACGAGCTGATCGGCGCTGCAAACGGTAACTAAAGAGGAACTCCTAGCGCGAGCGAAGAAACCGTCTGTTGATGCTCTGAAACTACATCCCTTCTATCGAGGCAAGATGGAGGTCGTTCCCAAGTGCTGTATCCGCGACTTTAACGATTTCGCGATCTGGTATACGCCGGGTGTTGCAGAGGCATGTCGCGACATAGCTAAGAATGAATCACTTGTTTACGATTACACTAACAAGTGGAATATGGTTGCAGTAGTGACTGACGGGACACGAATTTTAGGGTTAGGTGACATTGGCCCCAAGGCAGGTCTTCCCGTCATGGAAGGAAAATCGATATTATTCAAGTACCTTGGGGGAGTTGATGCTGTACCCATATGTCTTGGAACGAAAGACCCTGATGAGATAATATCTGCTGTCAAATGGCTGCAGCCTTCCTTCGGCGCAGTGAATTTGGAGGATATTGCGCAACCTAAGTGTTTCAGAATCCTCGACACGTTGAGGGCAACGTCCGAGATCCCTGTATGGCACGACGATCAACAGGGCACCGCCACCGTGGTTCTCGGCGGGTTGATTAATGCCCTTGAGGTCGTAGGTAAGAAAGTGAAGGATGTTACAGTCGCACTTATCGGAGCTGGTGCATCCAACCTGGCCTGCGCGAGACTAATGTTTTCTTATGGAATAAAACCGAAGAACACTATCGTCGTGGACTCGAAGGGAATTCTTCACCTTGAACGTAAGGACATCGAAATGCGAAAATCCGAGTACGTCGACAAATGGCGCATTTGTCAGACCACTAACGGTGAAGGACGAACTGGCGACATTTCAGAGGCTCTAAAGGGTGTTGATGTCTGCATTGCGCTCTCTACTCCCGGACCGGATACTATTAAGAAACAGTGGGTTACTAAGATGGCAACCGATTCGATCGTTTTCGCTTGTGCTAATCCGATTCCGGAAATATGGCCTTGGGAAGCCAAGGAAGCCGGAGCGAAGGTTGTCGCGACAGGTCGATCAGATTTCCCGAACCAAATTAACAATTCACTTGGTTTTCCGGGAATATTCAGAGGAACGCTTGATGTTCAAGCGCGAACCATAACGGATGGAATGTGCATTGCCGCTGCGGACGAACTGGCTAAGTGTGCTCGTGAGAGAGGTATCAGCGAGACGAATATTGCTCCGAACATGGATGAATGGAAGGTTTACCCGAGAGAAGCAGTAGCGGTAGCGTTGAAAGCCCAAGAACTTGGATTAGCCAGAGTAAAACTCACGAGAAGCCAACTATATGATCAGGCGACTACGATCATAAAACGGGCTCGCGAAATGACACAGAAATCCATGGAGCTCGGTTATATTCAACTTCCTAACGGGAGCTGAGCTGGAATGAGCATTGAAAGCTTGAAAGAAGAATACGATCTAATCATAATCGGCGGCGGTCCCGCAGGACTGACCGCAGCCGCGTACGCTATTCGTAAAAGAATTGAAACGCTACTGATCAGCGAGAATCTTGGGGGCAAAACAAATTATCAATTTAGTCTACCTGAAGTGGACACTCACATTATCATAGACGGTCAAGAATTAGTTAGTAAATTCAAGAATCAAATTGAATACCTTGATTTTGTAAGGCACATAGACAAGATCATCAAGTTCGAAAGAAAGAAATCCAAATTCGTCGCGTCGACGACTGATCACACATTCAGGGCCAAAACAGCGATCATAGCTACCGGAGTCACGCCTAAACGATTGAACGTCCCCGGAGAAATGGAATTCCTTGGTCATGGCGTTAGTTATTCAACCGTGAGCCATGCTCCAGTCTTTGTAGACTCGGACGTTGCAGTGATAGGTGACGGGATTCGAGGTCTACGGGCCGCAGCTGAGCTGATTCAGACAGCGCGCAGAGTATTCATCATAGGAATTTCAAGTAGGTTAGCAAATTCAAATCTGGGCAAGAGAATCAAGAACTCGGGAAAAGCGGAATTCCTGAACGAGTACCGATTAAAAGCAATCCTTGGTGAGGAGTCACCCGACAGAGTGTTATTAACGAAGAAGAACGGGGGCGAAACTGAGATTCCAGTGAAAGGAATATTCATCGAGATGGGCTACACTCCAAATTCGCAAATCTTCGCCAAGATGGTGAAAAGAACGAAAGACGGCAGGATTATGATCGACGAGAATAATCAAACAAACGTGCCAGGTCTGTTCGCCGCCGGAGACGTTACAGACGTTCAAGCCCAGCAGGTTATAATAGCGATGGGTGAAGGAGCCAACGCGGCTCTTAACGCATACGACTACTTACTTGGACTAAAACGCTCCTAGCTCCTAACCTGAGCGAGACGCCCAATCTGTATGAAATTGCCCTGTCTTGTCAACTCGTTCGTATCCGTGGGCACCGAAGTAGTCTCTCAACGCCTGCACAAAATTCGCGGGTAATCTTTCAGTTCTGTACCCGTCGAAATAATCTAGTGAAGCATCAACTGCGGGAATCGGTATACCCAACTCATGTGCGGCTGCTGTCACGGCCCGCCAATCTGATTCCAGTCCCCGTAATACCCTGTTAAAATTAGGATCTACAATTAAGTTCTGGAGATCAATCTCTCTCTCAAAGGCCTCCTTGATTGGGTCAAGCAGGCGTGCTCTAATGATGCAACCTCCCTTCCAGATTCGTGCTATTTCCACAAACGGAAGACCATATCTGTACTCCTTCGAGGCTGCTCGCATCAAGTGGAATCCCTGAGCATATGCTATGATGATCGAGGCTTGAACTGCACTTCGCAAATTCTCAACGAGGTGCGACCCTATTGTAAGTTTCTGTAAGTTACGAGGCAGGTTCGCGGCTGTGACACGTTCTGTTTTAAGGCTTGATAGGTTACGGGCGCTGACTGCGGCGTCTATAGTCGGAGTGGGAATTCCTAGTTCCATCGAGTTTTGAGAAGTCCATTTTCCTGTACCCTTCTGTTTTGCGCTATCCAAGATCAGAGAGACAAGGGGTGAGTTTGTTTCTGGATCATGCCGATCCAAGACTGCGGTGGCTATTTCCATTAGGAAAGAATTCATTTCAGAAGTGTTCCATTCTGCAAAAACGTCATGTATTTGCTGAGGACTGAATCGGGCCCCTCGTAGCAGCAGGTCGTAGGCCTCTGCGAGTATTTGGATTACTGCGTATTCGATACCATTATGGACCATCTTCACGTAATGGCCTGCTCCACGGGGCCCCATTAGTTGACAGCAAGATCCTTCCACCTTCGCAGCCACATCAGTCAACATCTTTGAAACCTGATCGTACGCCTCCGGCGTTCCTCCAACCATGATGCATGGACCGTTAAGCGCTCCTTCTTCTCCGCCGCTAACGCCGACTCCCAGGTAGTAGAGATGGCGCGCGGAAAGATCTTGACAGCGACGTTCAGTGTCTTGGAAAAATGAGTTCCCCCCGTCTAGTATGACGTCGCCCTCGGAAACGTACTTTTCAAGATCAAGAATTGTAGCATCGACAGCAGGTCCAGCAGTCACCATCAGCATAATCCGCCGTGGACGTCGCAGAGAATTAACGAATTCTTCCAATGAATATAAGCCGGAGATTTCGGGGTAATTGGAAACGAATTTTCTAGTCTTCTCCGCTGTTCGATTATAAACTGCAATTGAGTATCCGTTCCTGAGGAAATTACGAGCCAGATTCTGACCCATTACTCCTATCCCGATTAAACCAAGATCAATCTCTTGCATTTGCTCAACTCTTCGAACGGCTATTAGCTCTAGATACTTGCGTCCCGATCCGTCTTCTCGAAGGAGTCTTCTTAGTCTTGCGACCTACCCGTTTACTCATGAAATACAGCCCTAGACCGACCGCGATTACAAGAGTGAAGAGAACTATTGGAGTTGAGTAGTCCGTAGTCCACTGAGCTACGATCGTGTGCGGACCATCCATCTCAACATTACCTGAGGAATTGGTGGTAATTAGCTTCTCATTTTCGAACCAGCCTTGAAAGGTCAACTTTGCACCCAGTAGATCTAGGATCCCCCCTGTTGGCGTCTGGGTTCCAGTTACTGAGAAACTTGCAAGTGAACCGTTATCGTACCAGCCCGCACCTGCAACATTCGCTCCGCCAGCATTGGTGCTGATGAATAACCTATATTGGGCACAGTACACTACACTCAAGTTTTCATTAGACGAAATGAATATCGTTCTGTTGGGTTGAGGAAATCCGTCGCCCCAGCTATCAAAACGCATACGCACAGTGTCGTTGATTGTGACAAACCTGGGAAGCGATATGAAATGGCGACCCAACACAACAGGAATCACTCCTCCCGTTGATGCATTGTTGTCAACCCAAAACGTTGCGTTATGAGGGACGTTAACAGTCAGCAATACTGGGGTTAAGGCGATCGCGAAAGAAAGCGTTGAACGTGAGAGGACGCTGAAATGCAAGTCAAGAATCTCAGCCTTCAACTGGAGTTCCCATGTTCCAAGGTAAGATTGAGTGTTTGCGAATATTCCCCCAATCTTGAACTGCACATCCTCCAGACCTGATACGGATTGTAGTTGCACTTGGCAAAATGCTCGAGCGTCAGGTGGATTGAGGCATGGGAGTGGTGAAGCCATGGCGCTTCCTGGAACGATCGTGCCATTCAACTTCAGATCAGCAATAGCGACCATGAGCCAAAATCCTAGTTGGACATCGGCGTAGGGAATAGCGACGTTAACGGAGGCTGGTTCTAGGCTGCCTGCTAGAATGTTTGATGGAAAGAATAGATGAGTGAGAGCCATTGTTTGAGCGTGAACTTGAAGAAACGGTGCACAAATTAGAATGATCAATAGGCTAATTGCGAAAGATTTTCCGAAATACAATATTGCATCAGTATCGGTATCAAAACTCTCCTCACGTAAATACTGTTTCTAGAATCAGACTCACAGCCGAGAACAAGCTCCTGAGGTTAGAAGATATCTGTTTCAACCGTGAACCCCTGCAGTTGTAGAATAGACGGTTTTATCATTCGCGTGAAGAGAGGGAGGGCTAGAGAGACGTATTTCCTGGGATCTAATTGTCATTTTCACGATAAAACACTCGAGTTGAATGAAGCGATAAAGTATTTGTGTGAGGAGTCATGCACATCTCATGGGTTGTTTAATAGTGATGTCCCGATTCGAGAAGGAAGGCCAAAGATTAGTCTGCGAAAAATGCGGTTTCGAGACAAATAGCCAAGAGATATTTGCACTCCACAAGAAGAATTGCCCCCGCATCTAACGCTTTTCGAGCTTAAGTAGATCAATCATTCCCATGACACTCCTCCGTGAATGTAGAATGAGAATCGTCGACGGATTCGCATTCTACGAGTTCTGCCAGTCTTGTCAGAGGATTGCGAAGCATAGGATTCAAACAGACGACTCCAACGTGATTGGAGTCTGCGAATCTTGCGACCATTCCCAACCGTTGTCCGAACTTAACGAAGTATTCTACGATTGTACTGCCTTATGGGTGACCAGATTCAAGATGAGCAACATGGATAGTGCTGTCGCAGGCAGACTCCTTCATGCACTTCGTTCATCAAGCAATTGATCGCGACTTCCATCATACGAATTTCAGAATGAATTTTCGTACAAGTTTGGGTTCTCACTGTAACAATTCGGTTTTCTGTGGTATTGCGAACCTAATTTTGTGATCACGCGGAAGAAAACGGCGAAGAAAAATTTTCTTTCGTGCGAAAAAGAAATGGAGCAATACTTAAATGCAAATTATATAACGTTATATGAAAATCGGAAATTCTAACGGAGGATCTCGAGTAAGAAAATTGTCCACTAGACCTTACGCTTACAGGCATGTGATCGCAACACTTCACGGGTGTCGGTTAAACCGTCTTCTCGATGATGCGTTTCTACTGAACGTTGCTTTGAGGGGAATCCGAAATGCACACATGCAACTTGCCAAAACTAAAACACAAAACCCTCTAGTCTATCGAGTAGACGACGATATTATGGGAGGAGGCGTTAGCGTTAACGCGCTAATTACTACAAGTCACTTAACGGTTCACACTTCAATGCTCCATCGAACTGTGGAATTTGATTGTGCTACCTGCGGCTGTGATAGCGACCCATGGGCTGCGCTGGAAACTTTCAAGAAGGCATTAAAGCCCACGCATGTAACTATGCAATATGAG
>CAZAGP010000022.1:0-8373 GCA_964484575.1 uncultured Candidatus Bathyarchaeia archaeon
TCATCTTATCGTCATCGCCTAGTCCGTATCGGTGGCGGAGCTGCTTCACCGCGTCCTGATTGACCTTAGATGGGTCGTACTTGTCTGGATCCACAGCATCATAACAGACTCGAATCTTCTTCTCCACAAAACCTAATCCGACAAGCTCATCCCGCATTGCATGTGAGACCGTAACGACCATATCAGAAACCGACCCGCCCATGGATTCAAGTGAGTTCACAACCGGAGAACCACGCCCCATTGTTCTTCCCGGCTCCGTTGAATGAACATGAAAGACTAAAGGTACTTCCAATTCACGCTTGCAGGAAGCCCCCGCTATGATTGAGAGCCAGTCATGTGCCGCGACAATATCGGCTTTCTTACCTTCTTTACTCACAAGATCATACGCGAGCTTTGATGCAGCAATCACATTGTAAGCGAAAACGTCTGAGAAGAATTTTAATCCTCGCCCCCATCGCCGAAGATCTTCATTCACCATGGCAGGAAGACTATCAGTCAAGTCAACATGAACAGGCCGATGCACCTCTACTCCATGCCATGTTTCACGAGTAGGAAGCTTTCCATCGTTCATCGTGACGACCGTCACGTCATGACCAAGCTTAACAAGTTCCTGCGAAATCTCTCCAGCGTAGGTTCCAAGACCGCCAACAATCCTGGGAGGAAACTCGTACACTAACATCACTATGTTCATTCTTCTAGTCAACCTGTAGGAAGGCCCCCTTGCTGGCCTTGATGTTAAAGAATCTTTCATAACACCGCGAATCCAGTGACGCTGGTCAAGTCAAGAAGTGATCGCGCGGTCAGTCTAGATTATCTGTACGTTGAGCATATATCAAGCAGTGACTGAGTTACGCGCTATAACGTAAGTTCGAGACGAGCAGAATGGACATCGAGGATATGAGGTGTTTTATTCCCGTTGGCGGTCAAGCCAAACGATTGCGACCTCTAACGCATGATGTGTCAAAGCCGTGCATCAGATTCCTTAACAGGCCTCTAATCGAGTTCTCGATGGCCACGCTCGCCGAGCAGGGGGTGAGGAACTTTATGTTTGGAGAGTGCGGGTTCAGGAATTACTCTAACCTTTTCGACCAGTTCGGTGAGGGTGTTGGTTTCTCAGCCAAGTATCAGATTGAACCGAGGGTACACATAAAACATCAACCTAACTTGGACGACCTGGGAAGCGCTGACTCATACAGGCTGAACATGCAATATTACGAGGTTAATGATCCAGTTCTTGTTGTGCAGGGTGACAATCTCTTCGAACTGAATCTGAAGGACATGATTTCGAACCATGAGAATAATGGGGCCATGATGACTATCGCCTTGACGAGGGTTCAGGAGGTTGAACAGTTCGGAATAGCTGATCTCGACGAGAATATGAGAATTCGAAACTTCGTTGAAAAGCCTAAACAGCAGAAATCACCCAGCAACTTAGCCAACGCGGGCATATACCTCCTTTCACCCGACGCTAGAAAGATCGTTGAAAGCAATGAAGTGGCGAGGTTGATGGAAGAAAGGCACAGACTCGACTTCGGTTTCGACTTCATCCCCTACCTGGTGGAGAAGGGTTTCCCAGTGTTTGGTTACGAATTGAAGGTCTGGTATGATATTGGTAGCCCGGAAAGATACCTGACAGCTATGCGCGACACTCTAGATGGAAGACTGAATATAAGAATCCGTGAGGAGAGAATCTTTCCGAACAGAAACGTCTGGGTGCAGGGATATAGCGAAGATTCAGTCAAGAGACGCGAGCAAATCATCAAACAAAGCAATGAAAGCAAGCTCGTCATCAATGGCGCAGTGCTCATTGGTAGACATGCACGCATACGTGACTATTCTGTTCTATCAGACTCAGCGATAGATAATTTCTGCATCATAGGCGAACATGTCACAGTAGATGGCTCAGCAGTCATGGACGCCGTAAAGATTGGGGACTGTGCACGTGTATCAAACAGTATTGTGGGAAGGAAAACAGTCATAGAATCTACACGTGAGCATCCTACAAGAATCGAGTCATCGTCAGTGATCGGAAATGGTGTTCGGATTATGAGTGGCTGTCAACTTATTGGAACCAAGGTGAACCCCGGTTTGACAATTCCTCAAGGCATGTCATATAGCGGCAAGTTCCTCGAAACGTATGAAGACGTCGTCGAGCTTTCGACACGATTAGTCTGACTTTGATCGGACTATTCATGTCGTTTCCTGTTGAGTTTACCTAAGGCTTGGCAGGCGCATATTCTGGGCTGTGGAACAGAGAGCTTGAGATTATCAAATCTGCAGTCGACCTATTGCAAGCCGTCGGGACGTTGTATAGTACCGAGATTCTAAGCAGGGCTTTAACATCGACGTCATGAGGATGAGATGACAGTGGATCCCAGAAGAAAATCAAGTAGTCCAGTTTCTTGTTAGCAATCATAGCTCCGAGTTCCATATCTCCTCCGTAGGGGCCACTCTTGAGCAACGTAACTTTCAAGCCTGATCGTTCCATAATCCTTTTTCCAGTTTCACCCGTAGCGTATAAGTTGTGGAGCCCCAACGTTCCTTTGTTAAAGTTCACCCATTCCCCTAAGTCCTCCTTCTTGTTGTCGTGCGCTACGAGAGCTATGTTTCTCGCGATCAAGGTCTCATTCTCTTCAAACTGATTCGAATACGGATATAGCCATTCGCCTGAGGAAACATGGCAACGCATAGGAGAGCTGGAGGAGGTTGTCGAGAACCAGAGCACATTATTTGTTTGGCAGTAGGTCAACTCAGTTTATGGTTCAACCCTTATAGGTCCACATTGAACAACGATCCAAACACGGCGGTGATGTGATTGGAGAACAGCAAACAACGTTGGAAGTACGGACCTGTTGTCGACACTGCAATACCGCTCGTGCTAGGGTTCGTTGCGTATTCAGTTGCAGCTGTTTCCACATTCTCAATCCCTCAACTTACCCACGCCGGCCTTGATCAGGTGGCAATTGCAGGGTTGACCTTCTTGGCTGGGGCGTTTACTATAGGGTTAGGCTACGAGTCAATCGTCCTCTTCGGTGGAGTTTGCTCGCTGAGCTTTGCCGGCTTCGTAGCAAGAGTGACAAAGTCGAAGCAGCTTATAGAAATCAGAGAGAAGAAATCCCCTAAATTATTGAAGTCACTGATTGAGAAATCTCACCTAATCTACTTGCCAGCCTTACTGTTCTTTACTTCAGTTGCGCTTGGATGGGACATTTACACGGCACTTCCTAATAGAACAAACCGAGCCAGCACTTTGACAAGTCAAGCAAGAATCAATGTTCCTCTGGCCAGTCAGCTGCTTCATTCATTGAACTTTTTCGCCACCCCGCAGCGAGCGAATGCTGTTATGTTCTCTCTAAGACTTACCCCTGCGTTAATCCTAATGACTGTAATATCTGGTCTGGTTCCTTCGATAGCCCTTCCATATTTCAGGCGATTTAGAATTACGGGCATAAACGCAGGGCCCTTTCACTCCTCTCTTCTGACTGCCGTAATAGGATCGGTTGTGGGGTTAAGCATAGTCTTGAGTCTGCTGGGAATCTTCTACAGTCTTTGGGCCGGAGGAGCTCCAACCTCTTACCATTACGCCCTCCTCGTACTAGCCGGTCTCAGCCTACATTACGCAGCGGGCACTTACATAGGACGAAGCAGATCTGAATCGATCATCTTACGGAAACTTGAGGAAGGCGAGTATAATCGAAGCAGGATACTGGTTTTAGATGAATCGCTAAATCCTGACGCGAGAAAGAAGCAGCTCGAATCGCTTCTTCAAGATCGTTGGGATTAAGCTTGATTGTGGGTTGAGGAACGCATTCCACTGAAGTTAGATGCTGGACGCACGCTCAAAGCTAATCTGAACTTTTCCGAATGTTGCCTAGATTTCCCGTTTCTCTTCCGTCATTCTTAGCCATTTGACCCGGCAACGCGTCGGTACTTCTGGAAGTCCTCGCAATCGGCGCGGTTACTCGTATCTGCTCATCCTCGACCCCGTAAACGTACCTCTTTCCGCGAAGCGCGGAGGCTGCAGCAGCAATGACGGCTAATGCCACGTTAAAGTATAAAGCAACTCCCAGCGATGCCATGAACGCGTTCGCTATGGCCGTTGGGAACCAAACCTTTCCTGTGAGGACTGCGACGGTTGACGGTTTCAGTGAACTATTAAGTTCCGGAGGAAGTTGCTTCAGGACTGTCCCCATCGGGTTGTACCCTAGAAAAGCAGCGAATATTGCAGTTGTTGGAGGAATCCGACTCAACGCAGACGACAATTGCGGGGCGCCGGCCTGAGAGGCAGCAGTTGAGAGTGAAGCGGGGAGGTCCCTTGCTAAGACTAAGAGAACTAGCGT
The DNA here is from genome assembly GCA_964484575.1 of uncultured Candidatus Bathyarchaeia archaeon. GTDB lineage: Archaea > Thermoproteota > Bathyarchaeia > 40CM-2-53-6 > 40CM-2-53-6 > FEN-987. Next base: position 4,341 of record CAZAGP010000022.1, read on the forward strand.
GAACAGTATGCTGAGGCCTACGACTGAGCCCGTGTTCTGTAACGTGCTCCTCATCCCCGATGCAGAGCCTCTGTGTTCAGCTGGTACTGAGTTCATCACGGATGCCGTGTTCGGGGAGGCGAACATACCCATGCCGATTCCCATCAGGAAGATTACCGCAGCGAATGATAGGTAGGCAAAGTTGTACGGAAACGTTGAGAGTAGATAGTACCCAACGGCGGTTATTAGCATGCCCGCCGTAGAGAAGCCCCTCGCCCCGTACCTGTCTGAGAGGTACCCGCTTAACGGACCCATCACGAAGAACCCTGCGGTAAATGGGAGCATATAGATGCCCGCCCAGAGTGGCGTATCCTGATAATTGATACCGTGCAGTGGCAGCCAAATGGCTTGCAGCAACACGATCAGAAGCAGAGAAACCCCTCCCCTAGATATCGAAGCTAGCAAAACAGCGAAATTCCCCGCTGTGAAGGCTCTCCTCCGGAATAGATGCAACTGGAACATTGGATCCTTCACACGGGTCTCGATGAATGGAAATGCAACTAGCAACGCCGCCGAACTGATAAGCCCGCCCAATACCCAAGGGTTGCCCCATCCCATAGTCGAGTTCCCGTATGGTAGGAGCCCATATGTTATTGCAATAAGGAAGATAGTAAGACCAACGCCAAACGTGATGTTTCCCCACACATCAACCTTCTGGCCTCCCCGTATGATTGCTAGCTCCTTCAACTTCCAGTAGGACCATACTGTCCCGAAGACCCCGAAGGGTACGCTGATCAGGAACACGTATCGCCAGTCGTAAACCGCAAGTATCCCTCCAAGCACTAAACCGACGAATGAACCTGTGAGGAAAGCTAGCTGGTTGAGTCCCAGTGCCTTACCTCTCTCCTTTGGTGGGAAAGCATCGGTGATGATAGCTGCACTATTCGAGAAGAGAAAAGCGCCTCCAATACCTTGTACGATTCTGAACAGGATGAGCTCAATGGCTCCCAAGTCTCCCGAGTTTGGAGTCAAGTAGAGCATCACTGAGCCGACGGTATATATGAGGAAACCCAAGTTGTAGAGTTTCACTCGCCCGAAAATGTCAGATATGCGACCGAACGTGACGAGTAAAGTTGCAGTTACGATACTGTATCCGAAGAGTACCCAGAGCAGGTATTCGAATGACGAGAAAGGGTCTACTGCGATACCCCTGAAGATAGCGGGAAGTGCAATCTCGACTATAGTAATATCTATTGAAGCCATAAATGTCCCGAGCGTAGTGTTCGAGAGAACAACCCACTTGTACTGCACACTAATCACCCGCTAGCGGTCAGGACCTGGTCCGTCATAGTAGCCAGACCGGATTTCCGGTTCTAAATTACAACCCTCGGATACAGTTTAGCGGCAATGGCAACATTCACCACGTTGGCAGCCACCAGGAAGAGTAGGTCGAAAGGTACTCCGTAGATTGTTGGCCCGCCTACAATCATCAGAGCCCGCAGCGCGTCCGTCATGTAGGTTAACGGATTGACTTGTGATGCGACTTGCAACCATTTCGGCATAATCGAGATCGGGTAGATTGCGTTACTCGCGAAGAACAGCGGCATCGTGAGAATTTGACCTATTCCCATGAATCTTTCGCGTGTCTTCACCAGGCATGCTATGATCAGGGAGAATGTTGAGAATAGAGCAGAGCCTAGGATTATTACGATGACGACCAGTAGGAGCGAAATTATGTTCCAACTCAAGTGGACACCGAGGCCAAACGCGAGCGCGTAAACTATGACCGCCTGAGCTAGTCCACGTTCGCCCGCAGAAAGCGCCTTTCCTAAGACTAACGCGGATCGAGGAGTTGGAGTGGCTAGGAACTTGTGAACGATCCCTAGATCACGCTCCCAGATGATAGCGATCCCATAGAATATTGCGATGAAGAGGACGCTTTGAGCCAAGATACCAGGGGCCATGAAATCTAAGTACGGTAAGTTCCCTGTTGGAATAGCCCTTATGCTGGCGAGCACTTCTCCGAATATAAGCAACCAAAGTGCCGGCTGCACAGCGCGCGTGATGAGTTCAGTAAAGTCATGGTGAAGCTTGCGGGCTTCAAGTTCCGCAATCGTCAGCGTCTTTCCCGTAAAATTAACTATCACGTCAAGATAGTTGATGATTCCAAGTCTTTCCATTAACCAATTCTCCGGACGGTTCGTCTTACTCTGCTAGTCTCTCTATATCCTCCAACTGAATCAACCTCAGCGCCGGAGTAGTACGCAAACGCGTCATCCAGTGTGGCGTCATTTCCAATAGAGGATTTAAGGTCGGACGGGCTGCCGATAGCAGCCACTTTGCCCAAGTGCATTATTGCAAGGCGGGCACATAGTTGATCCGCTTCGTCCATGTAATGTGTGGTCAGGAAAATTGTCGTTCCGTAATCAGTCCGCAGTTGCTGAATGTGCTGCCACACTGCTTTCCGAGCTACTGGGTCGAGTCCTACAGTGGGTTCGTCTAAGAACAGGACCTTAGGTCTATGTAGCATGGCCTGCGCGATCTCAAGTCGCCTGATCATGCCCCCGGAGTATGTCCGGACCAGCTTGTCCGCAAAATCTGATAGCCCCATAAACTGGAGGACATCATGAATCCGTTCTTGACGTTCTCGACGCGGTATATCATATAGTTTGGAGAAGATTAACAGATTCTCGTACCCCGTAAGTGCCCCGTCGGCTGAGAGAAGTTGCGGAACATATCCGATAACTCTCCTAACCCTTGCGGCGTCATGCAGAATGTCATGGCCATCAATGCAAGCACTCCCCGCGGTCGAAGGAAGTAGAGTCGTGAGCATTTTGATTACAGTAGTCTTACCCGCTCCGTTTGGGCCAACTAAGCCGAAAATGTCTCCCGCCTGAATGGAAATCGTCAACTTGTCAACTGCTGTGAAGTTACCAAACCGTTTGGTAAGTGATTGAGTTTGAAGTATGAACCCAACTCTCACGTCTTGCTTTGCTACAGATTCAGTTCTTTGCAGAATCGGAACCTCCCGCAAAAAGCCCTCTAAGCATTCGCATGGCCAATGTGATAGTAGCTCGATCAGATGCTGGGAGCTCACGGAGCCTCTCCTCCAAATAAGTCAGAGTCGCCGCACGTGCTGATTGAAATCTGGCGCGGCCAGGCTCATTAAGGGTCAGTATCATGCGACGTCGATCCTTAGAATCTGTTCGACGGTTAACCAGTCCGCGATCAACCATTGCGTCAATCAAGGTTGACATGGTAGACAGAGTCAAACCAACGTGATCACACACCTCCGAAAGCGACGCTCCTTCGTTTCTGTACACGAAAGCTAACGTTCGAAATTGTGGCACAGACATTTCCTTAGCACCATGTTTCCGCAATTCAGCCCGTATGACTCGAAAAACCACTGGAACGCTGTCTAGAACCTCGTGCGCGCACTCACCAGCGGACGATCGTAACGTGCTTGCTTCCATTTTGCTTAGCCAATCCAATAGTTGGAAGTACGAACTATTTATCCGTGACTGATGATTCCTACTTAGGTCATGCACGCTTGAGCTTGTCGTAAGCTTGTATTAAGCGGATTAAGTAAGAGGGAATTAGAACGGAAGCGAATGAGAACCGGATAAGGGTGTGATCAAATTCTTTTTTCTCTTTGCACCCGGTCCAACCACTCTGAGACTAAAACGCTGAAGATTTGTGCCTGTTCGATTTGTAGGTTGTGACCCGCGCTGTCCAAGATAGCTAATGTGCCTCTGGGATAGTTCTCAATTATGCCCCATGCGTCCCGGTAACCAACTGAAGCGTCTTGTCTTCCTGCAAGTATCAGAACTGGTTTCTCGAACGGTTCGCGCAGGGAATCGACGTCAAACGAGAACGCATACCCCTTCCTCCTTAGCCGCTCGAGGTGAGCTGCATCAGCTACTTTCAGGCCGACAAGAACCTCATCACGGAAACGATACCAGTTCTGACGAGTCTGTATTACGGCCATCGACGCGAACTCGCCGGCTTCTGACGGGCTAATCTCAGACATCAGCTTTTCATCCTCAACTAAGAC
>CAZAGP010000023.1:0-5657 GCA_964484575.1 uncultured Candidatus Bathyarchaeia archaeon
TCTTGGTTTGGTGTATAGGTAGTAGAAGTCTGATGAGAAGTATTTGCCTTCGAACTTGAAGGGTTCCTTGGATTCCCACATTTGCCGTATCAGCCGAATTCCCTCCGAAAGTCTATCCATCCTCTCTTCCCACTTCGGCCAGTTCCCGTTCCAGAAAGGCCGCTCATTCAACGCCTCACCCGTACCAACCCCAAGCACAACCCGACCCGGAAACATGTTATCCAGAGTAGCAGCAGCCTGCGCAATGATCGCAGGATGATACCGCGCCCCAATCGGCACAGTCACCCAAGGCCCTATCTTGACTCGGTCAGTCTTCTCCAACGCCACAGGCATTGTCGACCATGCAAATGGAGACTTCTTACCTGAATGGTACCATGGGAATATGTGGTCACCAAACCAAACCATCCGGAAACCCATCTCCTCCGCGTAAACCGCGGCGTCAACGAAAACTTTCGGATCATAATCATTCTCCCCAAGATTAGCGGAAATTTCCATCTTCACCAAAGAAATCAACTAGACTTGTCTTGGCTGCTTTCTCAAATTTTATGTCTTTCGGATGACGTGTTCCAAATGATATAATGAATCCTCAGGTGAATCTATCGTACTTAGCATTAGAAATGTCTCAGCGAACTTTTACTGTTAGCCTTCTGACAAAGTAGGGGTACCCGAATCTCCTCAGATTGGTCGCAAAGACTGGGCGAACATACGTTCAGAAGAGAATTTGGAAGCGTTATCTTTCTCCTCAGCTAGCTAAACTGGGAGGAATTTTAATAACTGGTTTCGTAATGGCGGCTCATGCTAAATCTAGATGAGCCCGCGCCGGATTTTGTAGCAGATACCTGTGATGGTAAGATTTCTCTTTCGAGCTTTCGCGGGAAGTGGATTGTGTTGTTCGCCTATCCGGCTGATTTCACCCCCATATGTGAAATGGATGTGGTCGGGTTCGCGAGAAACAAATCAAGGTTTGATGACTTGAGAATTCAATTCATTGGATGGAGTGTGGACACGCTCGAGTCTCATAGAAAGTGGATTAGTGAGATGAAAGAGAGAACTGGACTAGAGATTAGTTACCCATTAATAGCAGACGTTGACGGGAAGTTAGCGAAAAGATACGATATACTGCACAGGTCAAAGGGTGTCACGTATCGAGGAGTTTTCATAATCGATCCGGATGGAATCCTGAAGTTTTGCGCAACGTATCCAATGGATGTGGGGAGAAGTGTCAAGGAGGTTGAGAGAATTGTCCGGGTTCTTCAACGAGCCAGAGAACTCGAACGACTTGAAGGCTTGGATCGCTCGAGGGAATTACGAATATACAATTCTCCTGGCCAAAACGCGGAACGACAGGACACTCTTGAGGAAGCAAAGAGGATTATCGGAGCAGCTGAGAAGAACGGGATAACACTTCGGTTAATTGGAGGATTAGCAATTAGAGTTCACTGTCATGGGTTGCACTCTGCACATCTGCGTGCTTTCCACGACGTAGATGTCTTCGGGTTCGCGAAGGAGCAGAAGGGCATTCTATCAGTTTTTGAGGGGCTTGGCTATGACCCCAATGTGAGATTCAATTCTAACTACGGTACCGAGCGCTTACAATTTCTGGGCACGGGACAGGCAAAAAACGTTGACGTGTTCTTGGATAAGTTCAGAATGGAACATACACTGGATTTCAGGGAACGTCTTCGATTGGATGAATTAACAATTCCAATCACGGATCTTCTTCTCACAAAACTCCAAATCGACAGACCTGACCCGAAGGATGCCAACGACATAGTGGCCATTCTGGAAGATCATGATCTTGGACATAGTGATGACAGAGAAATTTTGAACGTAGAGTATATGGCAGATTTGTGTTCGCGAGATTGGGGCCTATTCAAGTCAGTTACTAGCAGCTTGGAGCAGGTAAAACAAGCCATACAGGATGGTATTTCAGTGCAATGTATCGGAATGGAGGCTAGTGAATTCGAGCGAAAGCTGGGTATCATACTCGACTCTTTAGTTTCACGAAAGAAGGACTTCAGATGGAAGGCTCGCAGTCTAGTAGGAGAGAAAGTGAAGTGGTACAAAGAGGTTGAAGAAGGTTTAGCCGAAGTCTAACTCGTATTTATCCGTCATGCTCTCAATTATGGAACCCGCTTAACTTTTGATATCTCGCTTAATGGCTGCCAATTGATTTCAAACTAACGAACTGCATAAATCAGAACGCGGGCAAGTATGGTTTATGCAGTATGTGAATCTAGGGTCAGCTGGGGTAAAGGTCTCAAGGATTTGCTTCGGTTGTTTGTCGTTCGGCAATGATAATTCGTGGAAAGTAGAGCTTGGCGAAGCTCGACTTTTAGTGAAGAGAGCGCTCGATTTGGGCATCACCTTCTTTGACACCGCTAACACCTACTCGTTAGGGCGATCAGAGGAAATAATCGGCGAATGCCTCAAAGACTATCACGATGAAGTGGTTGTCGCTACGAAAGTTGCTGACGTGATGGGAAAGGGACCAAACGATTCGGGACTGTCAAGATTTCACATCATGCAGCAGGTCAGGGCTTCTTTGAAACGACTACGAAGAGATCGCATTGATCTTTACCAAATTCACAGGTGGGACTACTACACGCCAATTGATGAGACAATGATGACGCTTAATGACATCGTCAGGCAGGGGATGGCACAGTACATTGGTGCCTCAAACTTGTTCGCATGGCAATTCTTGAAGTCACTCTTCACAAGCGAGAAACTGGGTTTGGAGCAGTTCGTTAGCATGCAGAATCATTACAATTTAGTCTACCGCGAAGAAGAGCGCGAGATGATTCCACTCTGCAAAGAGGCTGGAATCGCCATCATTCCCTGGAGTCCTTTAGCACGTGGCTTTCTTACCGGCAAATACAAACGCAGCGAGACTCCGAAAGGTCTTCGTTATGAAAAAGAACGGAGTCATGGAGTCAACCTTCTAGCCGAGCGGTACTTCAGGCCCGAAGACTTTGACGTAGTTGAAGCCGTCGTGCAAGTTGCGAAGGAGAAAGATGTCTCACCATCTCAGATTGCCCTTGCTTGGCTGCTCCATAAGGGTGTAACCGCACCAATCATCGGTGTCACAAAAATCGAGCATGTTGAAGAGGCGGTGGAGGCGTTGGAGGTGCAACTTGGCTCCGAAGATATAAAACGGCTAGAGGCTCCCTACAGGTCTCATCCTGTAATTGGTCATGACTAGGACTTCAAGTGGAATAAAGCTGAACCACTCGTTGAGTAACCTAACAACGATGTTTCGGAAAGCAGTGGTCATCAATGAAAGCTGTACTTGCTAAAGGCTCCCTACCGAGTCGCGTCTTTATCTACAACGCTAGGTTGGAGGAGGGCCTTTCGCGATTTGACTTCGCAAGTCATCGTATGAGTTGCGCAATCTGCGCATATCTTCCATCCACCATGTAACCCCCACAGCAGCATAAGCGGATAACGCAGCTTTATCCGGACTACCATCGGCGCCTGACGTAGCAACCACATCATATGGAGAAGTATCTTTTCTGTGGGTTCTAACGAAGTTAACGACGGTTCGCAGTTCATCCGGATTCAATTTACTGCCTACTGATAAGCCGAGAGGGAATACTCCGTCCCATCGAGCTGCTCGGAGGAAGGGACGTCGTCTGGGCCATCTCCCAGCCACCCAGATTGGAATTCGCGGAGACTGGAAGCAGCGGGGAAGAAATTGGACACCTTGCACTTTGAAATATTTGCCGTCGTAGTTGAATTCTTCGCCGCTCCATAAGCCAACCAGTATGTCGAGTCCTTCATCAAGCTTCTTCGCGCGAACTTGATTTTCACTATTCTCACCAAAGTGGGCGAACTCGAGTTCTGCTGGGTCACCTAAGCCGACACCGAGCGTTAACCTTCCCTCAGAAAGATGGTCAAGTGAAACAGTCTCACGTGCAAGTTTCCAGGGTCGGCGACGAGCGATCGGGGTAACCAGAGTTCCAATACGAATTCGCTTCGTCTCTAACGCAATCGCTGCCAGGGCTATCCATGGATCAACCACTGGAGTACTCTTATCGATAGTAAAGTGCAGTTGGTCGAAGAGGAAGAAGCCATCCCATCCGGAGTTTTCTCCTTCAATCGCTAATTTGGTAAGCTCTTTTGCCGATCCACAACAGTGACCGAAATTAGGAAGAAGAATTCCGAATCGCAAGGCTTACACTTATCCAACTGCTTGGGCCAGTCCTACTTGGCTCCGTATTAAAACCAGTTTCCAATTCCAAGTCTAGGCGTAGCAGCATATTTTGAGTCAGATGAATTCGGGAGATTGCGTTCGAAAGATAGTTGTCTGTTATCATCTGCTACTGCAGTTTGCCACGGCATGCTATCGGGAGAGCTCCCACTACTTCATCTTGTCGAGTTAGAGTGTAGTTGTCATGTAGGCAGACTGTCGTGTCAACATGAGTTGGCACTAGCTCCAGTTTATCTTCTCTGCGAAGGCTGACGTCGGGTCCTAATATTTTCAAATGACCATGCTCTGCATTTAGGGCGATGCATTCCAATTCAGGTCTTGCTCTAATTATGGGCAGACCTGAGTCTGCACTTATGGCCTTCAGGCCAGCGTCAATGATCACCTTCTCAGGTTGCGGCTTACTTATTACGGTCGCAGCCACGGTCAGAGATAACTCGAAATCCAATCCGAACTTTTGGTACGTAGCGTCCATGAAAACGTATGAACCTGCTTGAACCTCAGTAACTCCCGGAACTTCTGCGTCTATGTTGTATGACATGGTTCCACCACAGCTAACCGTTTCCACGTCCAACCCCGCCTCTTCGATCATGTCTTTTGTTCGAATTACGCGGTCTAGCGCCTTCTCAACTGCGGATTTCCTGTCTGAGAACTCTGGGAACTTGCGGAGTCCTCCCTCGTAAGCCATGAGACCTTTGAACTCGAGATTCCTTAATTGTGCTACTTCGCGGGCGAGTTTAACTGCAGGTACTTCTGGCGGGACTCCACATCTATTCAAGATTCCCTCCTGATTGAGACCAAGATTAATGTCCACTAACACGCCCACTTTCACGTCTCCTAGAGAAGCAAAACGCGAAAGCTGTTTCGCGTTCTCGAGATCGTCAACAGGAACTTGTATCCGACACGCTTTAGCTAATCTTGCAAGTCGTCGAAGCTTCTCCTCACCAATCACTTCGTTAGCGATTAGAATGTCCTCGATTCCAGAATGTGCCATCACCTCGGCCTCGCTGACCTTTGCACATGTTATTCCCCTTGCTCCAGCGCGAATTTGCTTGTGTGCAAGGAAGGGAGACTTGTGCACCTTCACATGTGGCCTAAGGTACGCTTTCTTACCTCGAAAGTAATTGCTCATATGCGTAATATTCCTCTCTGCAGCATCCAAATCTAGGAGAAGTGCAGGAGTATCCGTTTGAACTTTCTTCATATCGAAAACGCCGAGAATACGATCGGACCATTTCATATGTCCCTATAATTATTCGTCTCGATTGCAAACCGAGAATGGAGAAGGTGATTCAATTATCTGGGGTGACGCTCAAAGGAGTCTTTTAGATAGACGCATGCTTGAATCGAAAAGTGAGAGAAATGGACAGTCTTCCACGAGACTTGCAACTTTCAATTTACGAAAACATGTTGAAGCAGAGATTCTTGGACGAAAAAGTGGTTGACCTCT
>CAZAGP010000024.1:0-3103 GCA_964484575.1 uncultured Candidatus Bathyarchaeia archaeon
CCAAACGCGCTTGACGAACCGAAACCCGCGTCATCAATCAATACGATGAGAACATTAGGAGCACCCGAAGGTGGGCGTATCTCTCTGATTGGTGGATACTTGGTATCAGGATCCTTTGCGTCATATGTTGTCAAACCAAACTGTGGCCGATCAGGAATCGGAAGAATACTACGTTCAACATCAGATCCAACTTTTGCCGATGACATTAGAGGTCAATTTTCCTATACGTTCGTTGCAAAAATAACCTTTTCATTTACTCTCCGCCAAGGCTCATCGAAGATCTCGACAGGAGAATCCACTGATAGTCAATATGCTTCTCTATCAGTTTAATATAGAATAGTTGGAGATTGAGCTCAGGGCGCTGATACCTTCGGTGAATCAGGTTGAGTGGACAAACCCATGACCCCAATTCTCCTGATAAGCGCGGAGCATCTCAAGAAGTGAAACTTCCAATATTCCGCGGTATCCTCCCCCTATCCCGGGCACAAGTTCCGTCAGACGTTGTGGCAGGTCTCAGTTTTGCAGCATTAGCGATGCCCGGGGTGATGGGTTACACGAAGATCGCTGGCACACCAGTAGTCACGGGCCTATACACGATCCTGATTCCTCTTGCTCTGTTCGCATGTTTAGGTTCATCACGACACCTATCTGTCGGGGCTGATTCTGCGACCGCATCAGTATTAGTTGCGGGGCTTGCTGGATTAGCCGTTGTGGGGTCGCCTCAGTACGTAGCATACGCGAGTTTCCTAGCGCTCATGGCTGGGGGTTTTCTTATTCTTGCGCGCCTACTGAGACTAGGCTTTCTAGCTGATTTCCTCTCCCGAACGGTGCTCGTAGGCTTCTTGACTGGAGTAGGCTTCCAGGTTGGTGTAGCCCAGATTCCAGGAATACTAGGGGTTGCTGGCAAGCCGGGGTTAGATGATCCAATTAGGAGACTTCTGAGCGTCATCCCCAAGTTACCCCAGGCGAATCTTTACACGATTGCGGTGGCTTTCTCGGTTATTGGAATCATTTTAGTTACGAGGCGAATCTCGAGGAAAATCCCCGGACCTCTCATCGCCGTAATTGGAAGCATCATCGTAAGCTACGCATTTGACCTCGCCTCTAAGAACGTCACAGTGCTCGGGAGAGTTCCGAGTGGGTTACCGCAGTTGATGCTCCCGCAAGTGCCGTTGAACTGGACCATATTCGAACAGCTTCTCCCCGTAGCCTTCTCGATGTTCGTAATAATCCTGGCTCAGAGCTCTGCGACCGCTCGCGCTTATGCAACAAGATACAACGAACAGTTGGATGAGAACAGGGACTTTGTCGCTCTAGGACTTGCAAATCTCGGGGCCGCACTCTCAGGAACGTTCGTAGTCAACGGCAGTCCAACACAGAGCCAGATGGTGAACAGCTCCGGCGGTCGCACTCAACTAGCACAGCTCACGGCAGTGGCAGTTGTCGTAGCAGTTCTAATGTTTCTAACCGGACCTCTAGCGTACATGCCGAGTGCTGTTCTCTCGGCTATCGTTCTCCTCATTGCTAAGGACTTGATTGACGTAAACGGGATGCGAAAAATCTTCGTTCAACGTCGGAGTGAGTTCTGGGTCGCAGTAATCACCGCAGGCACCGTCTTCTTCGTAGGCGTTGAACAAGGTATAATTCTTGCGATGTTCCTCTCACTTCTCGACCATGTCCGACGAGGCTACAGACCAAAGAATGCGTTAATTTCAATGGACGAATCGGGCAGCTTAAAGCCTTTCCCAATCTCAAGTCATGAGCAACTCCTTCCCGGTCTGATTGTCTACCGTTTCAACCACAGTATGTATTACGCTAATGCGGATCTGTTCTCTAGAGAAATTTCAGAACTTGGAGTTCCGCCAGTTAAGTACATGTGTCTTGACATGAATGCAGTGGATGATGTAGACTTCTCCGCGGCAGCCGCAATCCGTGCAGCTTACGACACGCTGAAGCAGCGTGGAATCCGGCTTGCTCTAGCCGAAGTCTCCGACACCGTTGGCCCCGAACTGGACCGCTATGGGATCACTGACTTGATCGGAATTGATAACATCTTCACCACAATCATCGGCGTAAGAGTTGCAATCAAGAAGATAATGGGGAAAACGCCCCAATGAATGAAGTTGAAGTTAAGATCATTGAGATTGACCGAGAGAAGGTTGAGATGAGACTACGTGCTTTAGGAGCGACAAAGATTCTTGACGAAGATGAGGATACGGTGTTCTTCGACTTCCCCAATAACTCTATTGCGAATGCAAAGAACCTACTTCGACTGAGGAGAATCGGCAAGAAGAGCGTTCTAACCTTCAAAAAATATGTACAGGCTGAAGAGGCGAAGGTCAGAGTTGAAACTGAAACTTCCGTCTCGGACTTTGAGTCCACCAAGGTAATCCTGGAGTCTCTCAATCTAGTCGCGACCTTCCACATGGAGAAGCATCGGACGAGTTACTCTCTACCGAGCGGCGCCGAGGTTGATATTGATAAGTACACGGGTGAGTACGCGCACATTCCGGCTCTTCTAGAAATAGAGGCCCCAGACACTACGACAATACACAAAGAAGCCCAATTGCTGGGATTCAAGCCTGAAGAATGCAAATCTTGGACAACCTTCGACCTTATAGATTATTATTCAGGAAAGAATCGAAAATAAGATATGCCCCCAGAAAAGCCTGCGCTGCCAGCCCAGATCGCCCAAAGAGAACCCATTCGGGAAAGATCACTGGATGATCCTTCACTTTTCATAAACCGAGAGGTAAGTTGGGTAAGGTTCAACTACCGAGTCCTAGAAGAAGCTTATGACCAGACCCACCCGCTGCTAGAACGCGTTAAGTTTCTCGCGATCAGCGGCAGCAACTTAGATGAATTTTTCATGACCCGTGCCTCGATTCTCGAGCGGAGCATCGAGAGAGGTGATTTTGAGCCAACTCCCGGGTCGCGGATGACTCCTTTGGAACAAATCAAAGTCACGAGAGGTGAAATTCTCCCGCTCCTGCAAAGACAGAACAAATGTTGGGAGAAGGAATTAGCCCCTGCACTTGCAAAGAAAGGAATCCGCATACTCGACCCTAAGAATCTCAATGCGCAGCAGAGTAGAATGCTTCGC
>CAZAGP010000025.1:0-7293 GCA_964484575.1 uncultured Candidatus Bathyarchaeia archaeon
CCTGAGATCGTGGACGGCATCCAAACCAAGTACAAAGCCATGGTTGTCGTGGACGGTGAGAACTTTGGCACCATCATTGACTCGGCTGGAATCTGCAAATTCGGAACATTCTTCCCACCAGCCCTGTACTGGGACAGAATCGCAACAGGATTATCCCTCGTAACAGGATTCGAATTAGACGTCCCCAAACTGAAGCGGATCGGTGAGAGGATCGTGAACCTGCAAAGAATGTTCAACGTTAGAGAAGGCATCACCAGAAGAGATGATACGCAACCGAAAAGGCTGCTTGTGGAGAAGTCACCGTCACCCGGCCGAGCCAGAGGACACGTAATTTACTTGAAGCAGATGCTCGACGACTACTACCACCTCAGAAATTGGGATGAGGAAACGGGCGTTCCTACAACTCAGAAGCTCAAGGAATTGGGTTTAGAAAATACAATCTCCATTGCAGAAGAAAAGCAGGCTACCGCACTTTCCCAAACGCGGAAAAACTGATGGCCCGGATAACTGACCCTTCAAAAAGCCTCCGATAGCCCAATAGGATGGTTATTCGATGCGAATCCGACTACCCTACGGGCATTCACACATTTCCACGCACATTACCGGATGCGAAGTGAAATGCGTTGAATCGAAGCAATGGCAAATCACAAACCCGCAAAAGTTAGTCACAGAGGCGTTACGGAAACCATTACATTCACGAAGACTAAGCGATCTTGCCCGCCACTCTCAGAGGCCTATCATATTAACATGCGATAAGACGCGCGGAGTTCCATCTAAGATCACTCTACCGCACATACTAAAGGAACTGAAGTTCGCAGGAATCAAGAGTAAGGTTACGGTGCTTATTGCGACTGGACTACATAGAGACGAAACAATCGACGACGTGAGGGAAAGGTTCGGTAGGGAACTAACGGAAGAAGTCCAAGTAGCAATACACGACAGCGATAATGAGGATGAACTAGTCTTCAAAGGAAACCTACCTTCAGGCACTCCACTCTACCTGAATAGATCCGTGGATGATAGTGATCTCGTAATTATTGAAAGTACAGTGGAACCTCACTTCTTTGCAGGATTCACAGGAGGAAGTAAAGTAATCCTCCCCGGAGTAGCAGGAACAAGAACAGTCCTGCGTAATCACTGCTGGCGAAACATAGACGACCCAAGATCTCGATACGGCAATGTTAACAATCCGATTAGGGCGGACGCTAACGCGACGTTAAAGCTGCTTAGGAAGAAGATCTTCGCACTGAACCTCATCCTTGACTCGCAAAAGAGGATAACGCATGTGACGGCTGGTCACGCGTTAGAATCATTCAACTTGGCCGCAAAGAAGGTGATCCAGCACTCCAGAATATTCGTGAAGACGCAACCTGATGTTGTGATTACAAGCAACGGAGGATACCCCCTGGATAGGAATCTCTACCAGTGCGTCAAAGGAATATCAGTCCCCGAACGAATCACTCATCACGCGTCAAGGATAATCATGGTAGGCGAATGCGCTGACGGAGTCTCCCACGGAGCATTCAAAGAATTACTAATGGCGGGGCGCCCCAGCGAGATATACGCGAAATTACATTCCGGGGACACAGTACGCGATCAGTGGGAAGCGCAAGTCCTGTGTCGCATACTCCTCAAGAACCGGGTATGGTTTGTGACGGGAAGAGAGTTGAGATCTGAAATTGAGGCGATGCACATGCAGTACGCACCAAGCCTAGAGGACGCTTTGAAATCCTGCAACCTCGCCAAAGGAGAACGGGTCCTCGTAGCGGCAGAGGGACCGAAACTCATCCTGAGAACCGAGTAGTTCACCGTCTCCTAATAATTGATTTAACTCGACTGTTCCGCTGTCCTTCTCCCGCGACGACGTCTCCTCACGCGTGCGTGCTTATCCCTAGTCCTCCGGAATATTATGACGCCTACTCCAAGCGCGAGTAGCACGAATATGATCACTGGAATCAACGGTAAGACGCGCACGGTCATTGTTCTATGCTGGAGAATAATGAAAGTGCCATTTGGCAAATTACCATAAACCGCACTCTCAATCCAGTAGGTTCCTTCTCTAAATCGCTCATCGAGAGGAAGAGCCGCAGAGTATGTGGCCTGATTCACGTAATTACCAGCCGCACATTCCATCGTGGTCCCGTTTTGATCGTAAATGCAGACGTTGTAGCTCGCGTTCGCCACAGGTTGCGCTCCAACGGTCAAGGGCTGTGATGAGACTGTGACGGGACTGCCGGAGAAGAATTGAACGCCCTGGACAGTGTCGCTCTGAAAAACGTTGATGTTCCCATAAGTGCCTGGAGGTTTACCGAAATATATGTTGTTCAGTTGCATGAAGACTCCATTCGTTTGCGTGAACTCACGCAAAATTAGTGGGCCGGATGAAACTAGAAGCTCACTCACTAGAGAATCCGACCCTAAAAGGTTGCTTGATAATCTGCTGGCAGGCAGCGCGAAGATACTTGTGAACTCACTTACGGCAGACCTATCAGGTTGGTTCAACGAAATCCTAAGCGTCCTCTCGTCAAGAACATCAGCTTCCTTGATCTCCGTCACCGTCGTGTAAAGTGATGAAGACGGTTTAGTGTTCCTCGTTAACCAGTTCAATGTTCCTACAACGTCATCGACCGTGATAGTCTGACCGTTGTAGAAAGTTGCGTTCTGTCGAATGACCATAGTTACCACTGTACCGTCACCACTAACAGTCCAACTTTGCGCGAGGGCGGGTTCTAAATCTCCTTCTTGATTTGTGGAGACTAATGGTTCCGTCAGCAGGCTAAGCGCAATCCAGTCAGCTTGATTCGATGACACTGTTGGATCCAAAGTGCCGAATTCTGAAGCGACTCCAATGACGAGGGGAGTGGAAAACCCCGGATTCTCCAGAATGTTAATGATGGAACTACGGACTGTTCCGATAATGCTCCCGATAACCTGATTCACGGGCAGCTGCGAGTTCGCAGCAATCAAGAAGTTTTCAGAGAAGACCGGAAGCACAGGGAGATCTGCAGCTAATATTTCCTGACATTTCTCCGCCGCAGTCCGCAGTTCAACCGGACTATTCGACGTTAACAGTTGAGTCGCATACCCATCGAAGGTGAAGTTGCTGTAGCCTACAAGATTGGTTGAAAGGGCGTTCGGGTAAATGTTGTTCTTGCTGTCGAACATGGTGTAAAGCCACGTTGGTGCGGCGTTCGCTGCTTGTGAGTCAACAAAAATGTCGAAGCTGTAGGTTCTAAGGGCCTCGCTGAAATCTATGTTGGACATGGGAAGACTTACGATTGGAAGGCCTATACTCTGCATGTCCTCCGCGAAGGACGCTGCTGCAGCCACTTCCTGTGGTTGCGATAATCTACTGATGACTGTCATAAACCGCAGAGTCTGATTCGTTGCAGGGTCAATCCTGTAAGACGTGGAATTTCCCGTGTATCCTGCACGGTCGAGCAGAAGCTTAGCCTCTGCAGGATCGTAGCCGTACCGATCACTCACAATTGGCCAGCCGATGGTTGAGTAAGCCGATGAAAATAGGCCGGGACCTAGACTTCTACCGAAACCCCCTAGGCTCTCGTTCAGCATCTGGGCGCGATTAAAGGCTAGAAGCATTGCCTTGCGGAGTGTAAGATCGCTAAGAGGGGAATTTCTCAGGTTAAATCCGATGTAAGTGAAATCGTAACCTGGAACGCTAACCAGATTGATCCGAGTACTGTTCTCGAGCGGTTTGAGAGCCTCAAGACTGATCTTATCGATCGGCAACAGTTCAATCTGACCGCCCAGCATACCTTGGACTGCTTCAGGGAGGGAATTGTATGAACGCAGGATTACGCTGTCCGGGGCTAGAGGTTGACTGAGCCAAACGGTAGTTAAAGCTGAGACCAGTACGATTAGCAATATCGCGGTTGCTAGGAGGTATTTCCTCTTCAACTTTGGACCCTCAAGAGAACTCTACGTCCAAGGTGAAGGATTCTGGGTAGACTGCAAAGGATGATGCTCCGAAGAGAGTGTTATGGAGAACTATCAGGTAGATGCCGGGCATTACTGCGTCAGCGTAAATAATCTCCCGAGGGCCACCCGTACTTGTGCTCCATTTGAACTTGCCACTTCCAACGTAGCTTGTTTTGGGATATTCGGAGGAAGCGAGCAAGTAGCCTAATGGTTCAGTCAGGTGAATTTGAATGTCAGTTCTAGAATCCAGCCAGCTGACGCTAACGCTAATCTTCTGAACTCCTTCCGGAACCATCAACGCGTAGGTGCGCCAGTCCCCTGACTCATACCGCCAGCTCCAATCAAACGCGCCATAAACCGCGTAATTATCGTACGGAGGACCAAGGGCAGTTTCCTGATATTGGCCGGCTGACAGGATTGGAACCATTACGGAGACCGGGACAACACTCTCCCATTGCCCATCCCTCACCCTGATGAAACCTGCGTATACGCCGGGAGAAGTAGAATTTGGAACCTGCAACGTCGCGGACAAAGTTTGACCGTCAATGTTAAGGCGGGTAATCCAATTCCATGTAAATCTCTTGTAATACCGCACAACCAGTTCGAAGGGGATAGTTCCGTTACCCTGAGTCAAGAGAAGTCGTACCCTCATTATTCCCGGAAACTTAACTAATGGATTGCTAACTACTAATTCAGACGTCGTGCTTTCAGAAGTACCACTAGTGATTCTTGAAAGTGAACCGTCACTATTCAGATTGTATAATTGTGGGAATAAGACGTTCTGAACGCTATATGATGTTACGTTCGCGAAATCTGTGAAGTGCAGGAGTAGCGTAACCTTCATCAGATCTGTGTCTGCCGGAATATCGCTCTTGGGAAGCGTCATCCACGTAACTTTTCCTGCCGTGGAGTTCTGATACGAATTTGACCCTACCAGTTGGTAGACGAATGCGTCCGCCTGAGGCTTAGCGGCGTGGTACAGGTTGAATGTGGTTGATGCGGAACTACCCGGGCTCACAATCCCTGCGAACCAATTAGCTGACATCATCCCCTCGTCCGGAATAGGGAGTTGATAATTCTCTTCCCAAGAGTCAGCGATTATCTTGCGAGTTGAATTCCAAGTTGCCGTAGATTCAAGGAAGAACCTTCCTGGGAATCGGGTATCGTTCCCTTCGCCTGCAGCTGCAACCGCTTGGTAAATGTCGACCCGGCCTGAACCCTGCGTGAACGGGTCATAGTCCAAGTCATGCGCTGTACTCGCCAGAATCGCTTTGACCAGGTCAGGGCTCGGAGTTTGCCCGCTGTGTGTATCTCGATATTCCTGAATTAGTAGCGCGATTGCACCCGCGGTTACCGGTGTGGCCATGCTTGTTCCACCGAATATATCGTACGCTTTTGTGTCGTTGCCGTAGCCTGTGATGGAGGATTGATCAGCGAACCCGAACGCTCCCACATCCACCACGTCAGGTTTGGGTTCGCCTAACGTTGTCGGACCCCGACCACTCCACGGTACCACTTCATCATAACTTCCCGCCACCTCATCTTTCAAGGATAGATGAGGCTGAGCTCGGTACGCATAACTTGTTGAAGCGCCCACAGTGATTGCGAGAGTTGACGCGGCGGGCGAGGTTGTGGTTCCGTAACCGAAACCTCCGTTGCCTGCAGCCATCACCATCACTGTCCCCGGGTAAGACGGGTCAAGGTAGTGGGGAAGACTAAATTCGTCCGCGAGTTCACTCATGTAGTCCATTCCAAACGAGGAACCAAGATCCCATACAGGGTCTGAATCCCCCCAGCTGTTGCTGATTACATCTGCGCGGTGATTCCCAGTGTATTTGAAGGTGAAATCTACAGGATCCCAATCAAACCCTGCCGCATAGTACCATCCAAAGGTTACTTCGCCGATCCAGAGAGCTTTGACTCCCATAATCTTCGCTCCTGGAGCAATCCCCGGTAGAGAGATCAAAGTACCGTTCTGGTAGATGTCACGTTTTATGAGACCACGTGAAGCAGCATCAGAAGCAGTACTTGTTCCGTGACTCTCATAATCGAAGAAGACGTTAACGAAGTTCCCTTGCGGGTCTATTGGAGGGAGAAGAGAAAAGTAGTGCCCGGTTATTCCACTTAAATCTATTCCGAAACCTAAGATGCCGGCACTAAAATCAGGAACGCCATCATGATCACCGTCAAAAGTGATTATGTCAGTTCCGCCGACCTTGTGGGGTGTTTCATCAGCGAAGCTGTGATCGTCCCAGGATGGATCAGGATTAGGCCATTTGAGGCCGACCCCCAAAGATTGTGAAGCGTCAGCGTTCAATTTCGCTCCGTACTGTATAAGAAAATTGTAATACGCGGTGGACATGTCAACTACTACGGTATCGTAAACGTTCGGTGTGGCGGAGTCAACTACAACAATCGGGAAGTTGACTACGACCGTGTCACCTGACACGACGTCCTGAAGGCTTTCCCGGAGGATCCCGAAATGGTAGTTGCCTGATTTTGATATGACCTGAGGCGCACCGTAATCATAATGCAACGTTACCGATTGCACCGGTGGAACCGCGTTACTAGTATTAACGTAGCTGGCTGCGTTCCAGACGTTAACCGTAAGGTTCTTGGTTTGCAGAAAGTTACCGACACGATGCACGACGAGACTTGTAATTACAAGTCCCTGTCCGTCAGGGTCAAATGAAACCGCTTGACCAAGGCTGTTCCTAGCAACTGCCTGTTGCAGATCAGGAATGCCAAAATCCGTGCCGGTGTCCACAATAGCGATCGTCACATCTTTCCCGGTTACTCCAAGCTGGTTAACCCGGTCCGCTCCGATAATCTGTCTGACCCTATACATGTCAGCTGCAAGCCCGTGGGTGTACACGTCAACATCAGGCTTCATTCTGTCAAGACCGATCTGCACATCCGGGTACACGTATGCTACTCCTTGTAGGCCTGCAAGTGATAGAAGCCCACTCCGTTTCACTTCACCGTACACGAACAGTGGACTGCTTGGACGACCCATCGGATAGCCACTCGTCATAGCATCAAGAACCGATGACACCCCAGTCCCTGGGTCGAGAGCGACAAGAACGTAGATTGAATCACCACTAGTATGTAGCGTCGAACCTCTTTGACCTTCAAGATAGCTGATGAGCAGTGGATGAAGTCGTGAAATGGAGTCTTGCGTACTCGGCGCGTAGCACGCGCCCAATGTCGAACCGGTAAGTAGTAGTATGACTAGGAAACCGAGAAGAGTCGTTTGCCGCAAAACAATCTAACACTCGTCTTTTTCGTTGATATTTCAATTTTGTTATTAGATTATGAAACCGAAGGTATCTAACTTCCAATACTCAACTCTGA